>JABFXT010000454.1 GCA_013361595.1 Nocardia sp.
CACTGCTCGCTCCCTGCCCAAATCTCGATTCGGCCCCGCTGGACTGGAACCGGCTCGGCCCGTCCTATCTGCGGGAACTGCTCGCGGTGCTGGAGCAGCGCGGATATCGCGGCATCGCCACGCAGTTCACCGTCGACCGGCTCGACACGCCCGCCACCTGGCTGGATCAGGGCATGCTCGCCGGAAGCCCGTTCTCCGCCGCGCACCTGTTCCGCCAGACCGGCCCCTTCCGCACCCGGAATCTCGCGCGCGGCAGGGAGAACGTGGTCCTGGCCGGATGCGGGACCACCCCGGGCGTCGGGGTGCCGACCGCGCTGCTGTCGGGAAAACTCGCGGCACAGCGCATTGTGGGCGAGAATCGCGGTGCTCGGACGCGCGCCCCCGCGACCGTCCGGCGGCCTCCCGCGACGGAAGCCGTAAACTGAGCGCCGACCTATTCGCCCGCGGTTGCGACCGCCGACCATCCAGGGGGGACCGACACCGGATGCCAGCCCCCTATATGCACACCACGACCACCACTGTTCCCGTCGCCGATACCGGCACGGCGATCCCGGATCCGCGGCTCGCGCGGCCGGCAGGACGTGCCGGATTCGCGCCCGGGTTCCGGGGTTGGCTGCGGTTCTGCGCCGACTTCCTGCGCAGCCCGGAAGGTCATGCGGCACTGCTCGGATTCGCCGGCGCCGTGATGATCACCTTCGGCGGTTTCGGCGCCGGCGGCGTACGGAAACGCGATCCGCTGCTCGAGACGGTCCATCTGTCCTGGCTCCGGTTCGGGCACGGGTACGCCCTGTCGATGATCTGTGTCTGGGCCGGGGTGCTGATGATGGTGGCCGCATGGGTGCGGCTCGGCCGGATAACCCTGGGCTTCGGCGGCCACACCGGCGAGGTGCGGCTCAACGAGCTGCGGGCCATCGTCGGAATCTGGATCGCCCCGCTGATGTTCGCGGTGCCCATGTTCAGCCGCGACGCGTACTCCTATCTCGCCCAGGGCGCGCTGCTGCGCGACGGGTTCGACCCGTATCAAGTGGGCCCGGTCGCCAACCCGGGCATCCTGCTCGACAATGTGAGCACCGTCTGGACCACCACCACCGCGCCCTACGGTCCGGTGTTCCTGCTGATGGGTCGCGCGATCACCGCGGTCACCGGAGACAGCGTGGTCGGCGGGACGATCGCGTTGCGCTTCGTCATGCTGCCCGGTCTGGTGCTCATGATGTGGGCGGTGCCCTACCTGACGAAACATCTCGGCGGCCGGCCCGCCGTCGCCCTGTGGCTGGCGGTGCTCAACCCGCTGGTGCTGATCCATCTGATCGGCGGCGTACACAACGAGATGCTGATGGTCGGCCTGATGTGCGCCGGGATCGCGCTGGTCCTGGAACGCCATCATGTGGCGGGGATCGTGGTGGTGGCCATCGGCGTCGCGATCAAGGCGACCGCAGGTGTCGCATTGCCGTTCCTGGTGTGGATCTGGATGTTGCACGAACGGGACCGCCGCGCCGAAGACGGCCAGCGCGCCGCCCTGGCCACCAGCAGCCGTGAGTTCCTGGCCCACCACTGGAAGATGTTCGCCAAGATCGCCGGCCTCGGTCTCGCGGTGTTCGCGGCCGTCTTCGTGGCGGCTTCGGCGATCGCCGGGGTCGGGATCGGCTGGCTCACCGCGCTGTCGGGCTCGCGCAAGATCATCAACTGGTTGTCGCTGCCCACTGTCATGGCGCACGCCGTCACCTGGATCACCCCGTTCGGCCTGGATTCGACCCTCGAAGTGACCCGTATGCTCTGCATGCTGGCGCTGCTGGTGCTGCTGGTGTGGACATGGTGGCGGTTCACACTCACCGACCGTGACGCGGTGCTCCGCATCCTGATCGCCTTCGTCGCGATCGTGATCCTGTCGCCTGCCGCCCTGCCCTGGTACTACTCGTGGCCGCTGGCGCTGGCCGCCGGCTTCGCCCTGTCCACCACCACGCTCATGACGCTGGTCGGTGTCTGTACGTGGCTGATGCTGGTGTTCCAGCCCGACGGTTCGATCGGTCTGTACAACTTCTGGCATGTAGCTGCCGCGACCTTCGCGTCGGTGGTCGCCGCGCTCTCGCTGCGCACTATCGACCCGCTGCGATTGCGCGGCACACCCCGCGCGGTCCCCGTCCCCACCCCCGCGGTCACCAGCGGTCTGTGAGCCACGCGAGTCCCGGTCGGTCCGACGAGCAATCGCTGTCGACGGGCCACGGTGCCGGGCCGGGTGACTACCGGTACTGCCGCCGGATCGCCGCGGCGCACGGCCGTACCTACTTTCTGGCGACCCGGCTCCTCTCGGCCGACCGCCGGCCGGCGGTACACGCGCTGTACGCCTTCGCCCGCACGGTGGACGATCTGGTCGACGATCCGAATAGCCCGGGCGAGGCGGTGACCGCGCTGGACACCGTCGAGTATCGGCTCCGGACCGTATGGTCGCGTCCCGGAGACGCCGCCGGGCCCCCACCGGTCGGGCCACCACCCCCGGAATTCGACCGGGTCGTGGCGCCGCTCACCGATACCGTCACCCGATTCGCGATCGAGCCCCGGCACTTCTGGACCTTCCTGGACTCCATGCGCATGGATGCCCCGGAATCCCCGCTGTTCCGCAACCGCTACCCGACGATGGCGGCTCTCCACGAGTACATGCGCGGATCGGCCGCGGCCATCGGTCTGCAATTACTGCCCGTACTGGGCACCGTCTGCCCGGTGGCCGAAGCGGAACCCGCCGCGGCGGCGCTCGGCAACGCCTTCCAGCTCACCAATTTCCTGCGCGATATCGGCGAGGACCTCGACCGCGACCGGATCTATCTCCCGGCCGCGGACCTGGCCGCGTTCGGAGTGGACGAGGCACTGCTCACCGACGGCCGCCGCACCGGCCGCACCGATCGGCGCCTGCGCCGGGCGCTGGCCCATCTGATCGCGGTGAACCGCGAGCTGTACCGCGACGCGCAGCCGGGAATCGAACTGCTGAGTCCTCGGGTGCGCCCCGCCATCCGCACGGCCGCGACCCTCTACGCGGCCATTCTCGACCGGATAGAGGACAGCGGCTACGCCGTGTTCGAGCAGCGCGCAGTGGTACCGCGGCACCGGCGGCTGCGACTGGCCGCGGGCGCGGTACTGGGTGGCTGAGCCGAACCGATCAGATCGGTTCCGCGGCAGCCCGGCGGAGCACCTCACGCGCCAGCGGCCCGTGCAGTGCGTCCACCGGTTTACCCGGCAAGGTGTCGTCGTCGGTGAAGATCCATTCCAGGATCTCCTCGTCGGTGTACTTGGCGTCCCGCATCACCGTGATCAACCCGGGCAGAAACCTCAGCACAGCGCCGGTGTCGTCGAAGAAGATCTCCGGGACCCCGGCCACGCCGTCGCGCCGGACGGCCAGCAGTTGGTTGTCGCGCAGCATCTGATGCACCCGGGTCACCACGACGCCCAGTTGTTTCGCGACTTCGGGCAGCGCGAGCAGGGGTACCGAGGCGGGCAGGACATCGGTACTACAGGGGAAGGCACTCACGGAAGACAACCGTAGACGCTGCGCGCCGCCCCGCCGTGACACACCCACGCCGACCCGGCCGATACCATCGACAACAGCCGCGCGAGGCGGCCACCGTGTGGACGCGGTAGGAAAGTGGAGAGGTTCGTGACAGCCGGAACAGAATTGATCGGTGCCGTACTCGACCGGCGCTACCGGATCGACGCACCGATCGCCCGCGGTGGGATGTCGATGGTGTTCCGCGGTGTGGACACTCGCCTGGGCCGTCAGGTCGCCATCAAGGTGATGGACCCCAAGTTCGCCGGTGACCCCCAGTTCCTGAGCCGTTTCGAATTCGAGGCCCGAGCGGTCGCCGGACTCAAACACTCCTCCCTGGTCGAGGTCTACGACCAGGGCATCGACGGTGAGTACCCGTTCCTCGTCATGGAGTTGGTACAGGGCGGTACCCTCCGCGAACTGCTGCGCGAACGCGGTCCGATGCCCCCGCACGCGGTGCGCGCGGTAGCCGAACCGGTGCTCGCCGCGATCGGTGTCGCGCACGACGCGGGGCTGGTCCATCGTGATGTGAAACCGGAGAACGTGCTCATCTCCGATTCCGGCGATGTCAAGATCGCCGACTTCGGGCTCGTCCGCGCGGTCGCCGCCGCCAACACCACCTCGGCCAGTGTCATCCTCGGCACCGCGGCCTATCTGTCACCGGAACAGGTGACCTCCGGAAGCGCCGACGCCCGCAGCGATGTGTACGCGTTCGGGATCCTGATCTTCGAACTGCTCACCGGCCGGGTGCCGTTCACCGGCGACAACTCGCTGTCGATCGCCTATCAGCGGGTGGAGAACGACGTACCGAGCCCCAGCGAGTTCATCGCCGGCGTGCCGCCCGAATTCGATCGGCTGGTCGCCCGCGCCACCGCCCGGGAGCCCGGACACCGATTCGCCGACGCCGGCGAAATGGTCGCCGAACTACGCGCTGTCGCCGCCCGCCTGGATCTGCCCGCCTACCGGGTACCGGCGCCCCGCGAGTCGGTCGAACACACCAGCGCCCGGCATCCGGTCACCCGGCCGGCCCCCGAACCCGCCACGGTCGCCGGCCCACAGGCCACGCGGATGGTGACCACCGCCCGTCCCCGGAACGAGCCGCCCGCGCCCACCTACATCCCCCCGCAGCAACCCACCCAGTACAGCGCCTATCAGGAGTCCCGGGCCAACCACCGGCGCAACGGGATGATCTGGGCAGCGGTGGTGGTGGTGCTGACCCTGCTCGTCGGAATCGGCGGCTGGTGGCTGGGGATGGGCCGCTACGCCACTGTCCCCTCGGTCGCCGGAATGACGTTGGAGAAGGCCACCGCCGAGCTACAGGACGCCGGATTCGAGACCGGCACCCGGGACAAGGCCTCCGATACCGTCCCGGTCGGCGGCGTAGTGGGTACCGATCCCGGCCCGGGCGCCCGCGAAACCAAGGGCTCCACCGTCGACGTTCTGGTCTCCAGCGGAAAACCCCAGGTACCCGCGGCCTCCCCCGGCGACGATTGGGACCGTGTCCAGCAGCTGATCCGTGATCAGGGCCTGCAACCGGTCGACGGCGGCGAAGTCGCCAGCACCGCGCCCGAAGGGACCCTGGCCCGGATCGACCCCGGCCCCGGCACCGTCCTGCCCGCCGGCGCCCGGGTACAGATCTGGAAGAGCAACGGATCGAAACCCGTTCAGCTACCGGACCTCCGCGCCGCCACACCGGAACAGGCCAGGAAGAAACTCACCGACCTCGGACTCACCGTCGGCGGCGAACGCCCGGTCTACGACAAACTCGTCGAAGTGGGCCGTGTGGTCGGCACCGACCCGACCGTCGGCACCACTGTCGACGCCGGTTCCTCGGTGACCCTGCTGGTCTGCGAAGCGGTCACCATGCCGTCGGTCATGGGCAAGAGGGTGTCCGACGCCCGGCAGACCCTGGAATCCCTGGGGCTGACGGTCCAGGTACGGCAGCTAGCCCCCCTGGACTCCTCGGCCGTGGTCTCCCAGAATCCGCCGGCGAACGCCAACGTGGAGCCCGGGACAACGGTCACCATCGTGGCCTTCCCCTGACAGCCACTCGGACGGACTCGGGCCGGAACGGATCGGGTGGCGGAACTGCCGCGATACCGGTTCGCCCGTGAAGCATCGGTATGAGGTGCGCCCGCGCCACCTGCGCACCGTGAGCCGACCCGGGGCATATCTTCGCCGGCGGGACCCGGTTCGCACCTGGGTCAGGGTGTGTTTGTGGAGATGTGGGGGTGGGGTTGCTCGTGAAGGTGAGGGGATCAGGTTGCTCGTGAAGGTGCTGTGTTTTGGCGCGCTGGCGCGCGCGGGGTTGAGGCCCCCTCAGTCTCGCCGTTAAGGCCACGAGACACGAGCCAT
>JABFXT010000907.1 GCA_013361595.1 Nocardia sp.
CCGCCCATCCGGTACACCGCCGGGCGCGCCCCGGTACTACTGGCCTGCACCGCGGGCGAGAGCCACGTACTGCCGCTCGAAGTGCTGCGAGCGGCAGCGGCCGAAGCCGGGATACCCGCGCTGCTGCTCGGAGCCTCGCTACCGGCGGGAGCGCTGGCCGCCGCCATCGCCAGGCAGCCACGCGAACCGGTGGTGGTGCTGTGGTCGCAGACGGAGCGCACGGCATCACCGGCCCCGATCCCGGCCGGCAGCCGGGCCCCGGCGGGGCTGCTGCTGGCCGGCCCCGGCTGGCGCACGACCGATGTGTTCGCGGGAGCCGTCCGGGTCGATTCGCTCGAGGACGCGCTCGGCCGGATCGTCCGGACAGTGCACAGTTACTGAAACGCATCGTTACTGCATCGAAAAAGGGTTTAAGGTGGGGATGTGACGTACAACACTGAACGAAACCCATTCCAGAAGGAGGCAGGGCATGCGTCGCGTCGAAGGCCGATGTGACCACGTCGTAGTGATCGGCGCGGGCCTCGCCGGACTGTCGGCCGCGATCCATCTGGCGGGGCGCGGTCTCACGGTGACCGTCGTCGAGCGCGGTCCGGTCCCGGGCGGTCGCGCCGCGCGCGCCGATATCGGGGACTACCGTCTCGATCTGGGACCGACGGTGCTCACCATGCCCGACCTCATCGACGAGGTGTTCGCCGCCGCCGGCGCGAACACCGACGACCATCTACGTCTCGTCCCGATCGACCCCGCTTATCGCGCCCACTTCGCCGACGGCCGCGAACTCGAACTCCACACCGGCCCCGAGCCGATGGTCAAGGCGATCACCGATTTCGCCGGCGCCCGCGAGGCCGACGGGTATCTGAAATTGCGGAAGTGGCTGATCCGCCTCTACCGCACCGAATTCGATCGATTCGTCGCCACCAACATCGATTCACCGATATCGCTGGTGAATCCGGCCGCCGTACACCTGGTGGCCGAAGGCGGCCTGCGCCGCTGGGACCGGGCGGTCGCCGATCATCTGCACGACCCGGATGTCCGCAGGCTGTTCACTTTCCAGTCCCTCTACGCCGGAGTATCGCCGCAGCGCGCGCTGGCCGCCTACGCCGTGATCGCGTACATGGACACCGTCGGCGGCGTATTCTTCCCCCTCGGTGGAATGCGCGCGTTACCCGATGCGCTGGCCGCCGCCGCGACCGCGGCCGGTGTCAACTTCCACTACGACACCACAGCCGCGTCGACCCGGCGATCGGGATCCCGGATCACGGCGGTGACCACGGCGGACAGCCGTGATATCGATTGCGACGCGGTCGTCCTCACCACCGAACTGCACGCTGCCTACGAGCTGATCGGGCGGCGGCCGCACCGCCCGCAACGCCACATCGCGGCACCCTCGGCCGTGGTAGTGCACCTCAGCAGCAATCCCGCCCCGCATGTGGCACACCATTCGCTGTTGTTCGGCCGCGCCTGGCGGCAGACCTTCGACGATGTCCTCACCCGCGGCCGACCCATGCGGGACCCGTCGCTGCTCCTCACCCGTCCCACCGCCACCGACAACTCGCTGGCACCGCGCGGACGCGACCTGCTGTCGATCCTCGCCCCGGCACCGAACCTGGCCCGAGCGCGGATCGACTGGGACCGGCTCGGGCCCGCCTACGCCGACGAACTCCTCGCCACCGTGAACCGCCGGCTGCCCGCACCCCTGACCGGCGTGGACATCCTGCGTGTGACCACCCCGGCAGATTGGGCGCGCCAGGGATTGCTCGCGGGCAGCCCGTTCGCACTGGCGCACACGGTGTCCCAGACCGGTCCGCTACGGCCGGCGAACATGATCCGCGGCGTGGACAACGCGGTCCTGGCCGGCGGTTCGACCGTACCCGGCGTCGGCATACCGCCGGTCCTGATCTCGGGGCGGCTGGCCGCCGACCGCATCACCGGCACGCCCACCGTCCGCCCGGTACCGGCGGCGGCGCAGGCGGGAGGAATGCGTTCATGATCAGCAGCGAACTCGACGCGGCTGCCGTCACCGACCCCCGAATGCGCGCGGCCTATCGGCGTTGCCGTGATCTCAACGCACTACACGGCAGGACCTTCTTTCTCGCCACCCGGCTGCTCGCACCGGCCCAACGCCCCGCGATCCACGCGCTCTACGGATTCGCCCGGTGGGCCGACGACATCGTCGACCTGCCCGACCCCACCGGCGACACTCCGGCAATGCGCCTGGACACCCTGGCCCGGCACCTCTTCGACGACCTCGGCGCGCCCGGGGAAGAAGATCCGGTCGTCGCCGCGGTGCGCCACACCGCCACGCGCTACGCCCTGGATCACACGCTGTTCCGGGCGTTTCTGGACTCGATGCGCATGGACCTCACCGTCACCGACTATCCCGACCGCGCGGCACTGGACCGCTACACCTACGGTTCGGCCGAGGTGATCGGCCTGCAGGTGCTACCTGTTCTGGGCACCGTCGTCCCCCGCGAGCAGGCCGCCCCGTTCGCGGCCGCGCTCGGCAAGGCTTTCCAGCTCACCAACTTTCTGCGCGACGTGGCCGAAGACCTGGATCGCGGCCGGGTCTACCTACCGGCCGACGAACTGGCCGCCGCCGGAGTGGACCGGGACCGGCTGCAATGGTGCCGGGAGAGCCGGCGCACCGATCTGCGGGTGCGATCCGCGCTGGCGGCGCAGCATGCCGTCGCCCGCGATTGGTATGCGCGCGCCCGGCCCGGAATCGAACTGCTGCATCCGGTCTCGCGGCCCTGCGTGGCCACCGCTTCGGCGCTCTACGGCGAGATCCTCGACCGGATCGAGGAATGCGACTTCGCCGTATTCGCCCGACGAGCCCGCGTCGGCCGGATCCGCCGGGTACGTGTCGCCGCGCCCGCGCTCGCCCAGGCACTGTGGGCGCGCCGCAACAACCGGATCGATCCCCGCGCCGCGGCTGCGGCATCGCCGTGACCCGGCCCCGGTAGCCGGATACCGGCGGCACCGGGACGAGCCCCGGACAGCTGCGCAGCGGGCTCGGCCCGTTCTCGGCCGTGTCTCGGTGGTGCCGGTTCGGGATGTGTCACAGTAGACACCGGGCCGGCTTTCCCGGTGATGACAAACAGCCGGTCACACGCTCGGGTCACCCGGGCCCGGTAGCTACTCTCTGCTCGTGTGAAAGCTCTACTGACAGTTGTGGTCACCGTGCTCGTCACCTCGCTGACGCTGCTCGGTGGACAACCCGCCCGGGCGGAACCACCCACACCCCCGCCGCCGGGCTCCTCGCCCTTTCAGGAATGGATCGACAACACCATCCCGGCACCGCAGTTCCCTTCCACCGCACCGGCCGCGCCCGCACCACAGGCACCCGCCGATCCCGGGCAGACCGCGTTGTGGCAGGCGATCCTGCCGTCCCCGACCGGGGACCCGGTCTTCGATGCCTGGCCCCCGGACCTGGCCGCGGCGAGCCCGGGCCAGATCATCGAAACACGTGATGTCACCACCACCGCGGCCACTCTGGCGGCGGTGCCGATCCAGCGTGCGCTGCTGATCAAGTTCCGGTCCACCTCGGCATCGGGCGCACCGTCGTTCGGGACCGCGACCCTGCTCACCCCGGCGACTCCGTGGACCGGGCCGGGACCGCGGCCGGTGGAGGTGAATGCGCTCCCGATCAACTCGCTCGGGACGCACTGCACCCCAGGATTCCAGATGTCGCACGGCATTCTCGAAAAGCCGAACACCGATCTCACGGTGTTCCTGCCCTCCGTGTGGTGGGCTCTGGGGCAGGGGCACGCGGTCCTGCTTCCGGATCACGAGGGGCCGCTGATGGCGTATGCCGAGCCGAATGTCGCCGGGCACGTGATACTCGATTCGATCCGCGCTGCCCGGACAGTGGAGACGGATACCTTCCGCGACAGTCGTTTCGTGGTAAGCGGCTATTCGGGCGGCGGGATCGCCGCCTATGCGACGGCTATGTTGCTGGACGAGTACGCGCCGGAATTGGCCGAGGTCGTGGTGGGGGTCGCGGCCGGCGGAGTGGTCACCGACAACAGGAATGTCGCCCATCGGTTCAACGGCAACATCTCCTCCGGAATCCTATTGACGGTGGCGCAGGCGGTCGCGCGCGAGCATCCCGAAATATTGCCTTATATGAACAACCTGGCGCAGTGGGTGGGGTCCTCGCCGATGAAAGAGATCTGCGGCGATGCCAGCGGACCGCTCGGCGTGGTCGGATTCCCGATGGATGTCGTCGCGAATATCGGTAACCCGCTCGACAGTCCGATCGCCGACAAGACATTCCAGAAACTGGAGCTGTCCGACCGTAGATCGGCTGTGCCCTTGTATATCTATCACGGGGCACACGATCCGTGGATTCCGCTGGCGGATGCCGAGAAGACGTATCGGCAGCAGTGTAGCCGCGGTGTTCCGGCTGTTTTCCGCGTCGTGCCGGGTGAACATCTGATCGGTTACGCCACCGGCGCTCCCGAACTCGACAACTGGATCCTGGCAAGGTTGCGGGGCGAACCGGCGCCGAGTGAATGTTGAGAACCGAACAGGTGGGTGACCGATCGGATTGATCGCGGCCCACCCCACTCCGCCGGCCCCGTGAGCGAGCCGGCGCCGGCGGAGTGGGCACGAGTACCCCTTGTTACGCTGCATATTCGGACAGCGTGCCCGGTTCACCGCCGACGACGGCCTGTCGATGGTGAACCCGTCGGCCTACCGGCCCGTGTTCGTACTGTGGCCGGGTGGAACGATCCGTCGCAGCCAGGTCATGAGATGTGAACCAATCGGCGACTGTATCGGTGTATCACGCGCATTCGGTCGGTGCCGGGTCGCCGCGCAGCACGGCGTCGATCCAGTCCGTGGCACCGCTCGCTCCGATGACCATGGCGGACACGTGTTCACCCGGCACCGTCCGGAATACCGACGGAACACCGAGGCCGCACTGTCGCCGGTACATCTGCTGCGGGCCCTCGATGGGAATCCAGAAATCGTGTGCCCCGTGGTAGATGTACAACGGTGTCGCCGATTTCCGGTCGGTCAGGTTCGTCAGTCGCTCGATATCCCGGGCTATACCGCTGTCGAGCGGATGGTCGATATTCGCGACGACATCGATGGGAATGCCCACCGCGCCGAGCGGTCCGTCGGCCTCACCGCAGATATCCCGCAACGGGGAGGTCGCCACCCACTGTGCGAGATTGTTCATATATTTCAGCATCTCGGGATGTTCGCGCGCCAGAGCCAGCGATACGGACAAGAGGATTCCTGACGCACTCCGGCCGTTGAATACCTGCGCCACCGCGCCGTAGTCGGTCACCAGCCCGCCCACGGCCGCGCCCACCAGTACATCCGCCAGTTCCGGCGCGTACTCGTCCAACAGCATGGTCGTCGCGTACGCGGCGATCGATCCACCCGAGTAACCGCTGACCGCGAAACGACTGCCGGTGAATTCGGACAGCGATCGGACCGCCCGGATGGAATCGAGCGTCATCTGCCCGGCCACAGTGGGCTCGGCATACGACGCCAATGGGCCCTCGTGGTCGGGGATCAGGACCGCCTGGCCCTTGCCGAGCGCCGCGGCCAGTCCCGGCAGGAAGACGTTGATACCGTTGTTGTCGCGAGCGCCGTGCGCGATCGTATAACCAGGGGTGCAGCGCAACCCGAGTGCGTTGATGGGCATGGTGTCCACCTTGACCGGCCGCGGACCGGGCCCCGGCCAGGCGACGGCGGGAACGAGGAATGTCGCGGTTCCGAAGGACGGTGCGCCCAGCGCCGAGGTGGATCGGAACTTGATCAGCACGGCCCGAGCTATCGGGGCCTCGACGAGTGTCGCCGCGGTGGTGGTGACATCACGTGTTTCGATGATCTGGCCCGGGCTCGCCGCGGCCAGGTCCGGGGGCCAGGCAT
>JABFXT010000180.1 GCA_013361595.1 Nocardia sp.
CGGTCGATCTCTCGGAGCTGGATCCGGACCAGGCCGCCGCCGTCCGCGCGCCGCGGGGGCCGGTGGGCGTGCTGGCCGGGGCGGGTACCGGGACGACCCGCACCATCACCTAGCGGATCGCGCATCTGGTGGCGGTGGGGCAGGTGCGGGCGGATCAGGTATTGGCCGTCACTTTCACGGCGCGGGCAGCCGGGGAACTCCGTGGGCGGTTGCGGTCGCTGGGGCTCGGTGATGCGGCGTCGACTGTGCAGGCGCGTACCTTCCATGCCGCCGCGTTGCGGCAGCTGCGGTATTTCTGGCCGCAGGTGGTCGGCGAGGTGCCGTGGCGAATGCTGGACAGCAAGTTCCCGGTGGTCGCGCAGGCCGCGAACCGGGTCGGTCTGGCTTCGGGTACCGAGAGCGTGAAGGATCTGCTGGGCGAGATCGAATGGGCCAAATCGTCGCTGGTGGCGCCCGAGGACTACCCGGCGGCGGCCGCGGCCCACCGGCGCGAGACGCCTTTCGCGCCCGCCCGGGTCGGGGAGGTCTACGCGGCCTATGAGTCGGTGAAGACCACGCCGGAGGGTCTGCTGCTGGATTTCGATGACCTACTGCTGCACACCGCCGCCGCGCTGGAGGACTATCCGTCTGTCGCCGACGAGTTCCGCGAACGCTATCGCTGTTTCGTCGTCGACGAATACCAGGACGTCACCCCGCTACAGCAGCGGGTGCTCGATGCCTGGCTGGGTGACCGCGACGACCTCACCGTCGTCGGCGACGCCAATCAGACCATCTATTCCTTCACCGGCGCCGGGCCCGGGCAGCTGCTGGACTTCTCGCGCCGGTTCCCGGATGCGACCGTGGTGCGGTTGGAGCGTGACTACCGGTCGACTCCGCAGGTCGTCGATCTCGCCAACCGGGTGATCGGGATGGCGCAGGGGCGGATCGCGGGCACCCGGCTGCAGCTCGTGGGGCAGCGAGCGGACGGGCCGGAACCGGAATTCGCCGAATACGACGAGCTCGGCGCCGAGGCCGCCGATGTGGCCCGGCGGATCGGCGAGCTGCTGTCGCAGGGCATATCCGCCGCCGAGATCGCGGTGCTCTACCGGATCAACGCGCAATCGGAAGCCTACGAGCAGGCGCTGACCGAACGCGGGATCGCCTATCAGGTGCGCGGTGGCGAGGGTTTCTTCCAGCGGCCGGAGGTACGTCAGGCCGTTCAGGAGCTACGGCGGACCGCGGTCCGCGACGACCTGCCCGAGGCATCCACCTCCGGGAAGAAATTGATCAGCCTCGTGCGGGCGGCTCTGGCGCCGGTCGGCCTCACCGCGTCCGCACCGGCCGGTGCCCAGGCGCGCCAGCGGTGGGAGTCGCTGGTGGCGCTGGTCCGGCTGACCGAGGATCTGGTGGAGCACGAACCCGGCCTCACCGCGACCGGGCTGCTACGGGAACTCGCCGCGCGGGCCGAGGCCCGGCACCCACCGACCGTGCAGGGTGTGACGCTGGCCTCGCTGCACGCGGCCAAGGGCCTCGACTGGGACGCGGTGGTCCGGGTCGGGCTCAGCGACGGCACCCTGCCCATGTCCTACACCCTCAACGGCGACGGTTCGGTCGCCGATGTGGCAGCACTCGAGGAAGAGCGCCGGCTGCTGTACGTGGGTGTGACCCGCGCCCGGATCCATCTCCGGTTGTCGTGGGCGCTGCGCCGCGGCGACGGCGATCGCCGGCCCCGGCGGCGCTCCCGGTTCCTCACCGGCCTGGTGCCCGACAGCTCCCCGGCTTCCCGGATAGCCGCTCCGGTGCGGCCCGGGACCGATACGAGCCGCCCCGTCTGCCGGATATGCGGTCGCGCGCTGCTCGATTCGGAGACCCTGCTGCTGCGCCGTTGCAAGAACTGTGTGGGACAACCGGATACGGAACTGCTCGGTGCCCTGCAGGACTGGCGGCGGGAGAAGGCTGCCGAACTGGCGGTCGATCCGCGCGGGATCCTGGGCGTCAACACCTTGACCGCCATCGCCGAGCAGCTACCCGAGACCGAAGCCGCGCTGGCCGCACTGGGTATCGGCGAGAGCAAGATGCGCAAATACGGGGCGGAAGTGCTGGCGATCATCCGATCCCGGCGCCGTTCGATCTCCCGCTGAGGGGCCTCCGGCGGAGAACTCGGCAAAACCGCAGGTAGAAAATGGGTTGTCGACTTCGGCGAGATTGCTTAAGGTGGAAATCGCGCTCGGGAGGGTACATCCACGCGCACAGTTGAAAAACAGTCCAGACAACGACCACGAGTACAGGAGGGAGGCAGTCAGATGAACAGCACAACGAATTACGGCTTCGTCGCCGTAACGCCGAATATGCGGTCGTCCGCTGCTGCTTCCCGGGGGTTCCTCGCTTTGCAGGGGACCGGCCTGTCCTGCCTCGATTTTGCCGGTGAGCAGGCGCGTATCCGCTATTCGCATCAGCCGAACATCGTCGAACCGCAGGACCAGTCCATCGCGAACTGGCACCCGGGGGCTGCATCGGCAGCCGTCGGCTCCTTCGCTATCGATCCCGCCGCAGCACCCGCAGTGGCAGGCAAGCGACCGGAAAGCCTTCGCAAAGGACACCCCGCGACCGTGAACAGGCGGCCCCACAGCCGACCAAGGTAGGGATCAACCCCACACCTCCTGGCCACGGGACGCAGATGCGGAACCGTGGCCAGAATTGTTTTCTGGCCTTCAGCCCACAAGGCATCGGTTCCGCAGAACGAACACCGAACCGCTGCACAACAAGCTGAAGGAGAACGACGTGGTCACCACCACCCAGAGCTGGCCGTCGGCCACCACTGATGTGGCGTGTAGCACCGTGGTAACCGATCTCGGGGACCAGCGGCTTCCCGCATTGCCCTGCCGCGCCGGAAACCCCGACCTGTGGTTCGCGGAGAGCCCGGGCCAGCTGGAAGAGGCCAAGGCGCTGTGCGCTTCCTGCCCGATCCGTAAAGGCTGCCTGACCGCGGCCATCGATCGGCGGGAGCCGTGGGGTGTCTGGGGCGGTGAGATCTTCGATCAGGGGGTCGTTATCGCTCGCAAGCGCCCGCGGGGCCGGCCGCGCAAGGTCGCCAGCTGTGTCTGACAGGGACTCCGTGTCCCGCTCGGGTACACACCGACACCGGAAACGAGCCGCTCATCGCATCGCCGATGAGCGGCTCGTTCGCTTGTACGGGAGTACCGCCGGCCGCGATACCGCGCGGCCTTCCGCCGAAGCCGAGCTGTTGCGCCTGAACGCTTTTCAGGCGGTGTCGCGCTGCTCCCGGAAACCGGGCAGCCAGGTGGAGGCGAGCTGCATGAACGGGACCTCGGCATCGAGCTGGGCGCAGATACCGATCGACCCGCCGAGCACCCGGAAGATCATCACGTATTCGGCCGGCAGCATCATCGCCCGCGCGGTTTTCATCTCCGGGGAGGAGTAGTCGGTCGCCTTACCCGCTACGCGCTGCATCCACCGCCGGGTGAAATGGAACGATTCGGTGCGGATCGGGTCGGTGAACGGGCGCAGATACTCTTCGATCTCGGCTTCGGTGAGTGTCCGGCCCGGCAGTACCCAGCCGTTCGCGTGCAGGAGCTCGGTGAGTTCGCCGTACTTCTCGGCGACCGCCAAGGCGAGGATACGGCCCAGCAACTCCGGGAAACCGCCCGGTAGCGGTGCGCAGGCACCGTAATCGATCACCGCGAGCTTGCCCTCCGGGGTGATCATGAAATTGCCCGGATGCGGATCGGCGTGCAGCAGGCCCGCCGTCTCGGGGGCGGAGAAATGGAACCGGCCCATCAGCCCGGCGACCCGGTTGCGCAGCACGCGGGTGCCCTCCGGATCCGCCTGGCCGGCACTGATGATCGCGGAAACCGGTGTGCCGTCCAGCCATTCGCTGACGATCACCTTCGGCGCGCTCGCGACGACCCGGGGCACCACGAATTCGGGATGCCCGTCATAGGCTTTGCTGAACGCCCGCTGATTCGCGGCTTCGTTGCGGTAGTCCAGTTCTTCTTCGGTGCGTTCGGTGATCTCGGCGAGCAGCGGTTTCACATCGGCGCCGGGGATGACCTTCGCGAACAGGCCGGTCATCCGGTTCAGGGTGCGCAGATCGGCACGCAACGCCTCGTCCGCGCCCGGGTACTGCACCTTCACCGCGACCGGGCGCCCGTCCGACCAGACCGCCTTGTGCACCTGACCGATACTGGCCGACGCGGCGGGGGTGTCGTCGAACTCCTGAAAACGTTTACGCCAATCGGTGCCGAGTTGCTGATCGAGCACCCGGTGTACGGTGGCCGCGGGCATCGGGGGCGCTGCGGCCTGCAGTTTGGTCAGCGCCTCGCGATAGTGCTCGCCGAACTCCTCCGGAACGGCGGCCTCCATCACACTGAGGGCCTGGCCGAACTTCATCGCACCGCCCTTGAGCTCCCCCAGGACGGCGAACAGCTGTTCGGCCGCCTTCTGGTTCAGCTCGGTATTGATCTCCTTGCGATCACCGCCCGCGAGCTTCTTGCCGAAACCGACCGCGGCGCGCCCCGCTACCCCCAGCGGAATCTTTGCCAACTTCGCATTGCGGGACATAGGCCGGCGCACGATCTCAGACACTCCCCCATCATGGCCGACAACCCTGACTGTCTGCCATGGAAAACCGAAGAGAATTACCCTCGACGCCCGATGTGAATGTCATCACACGCCCGCCGAAGTGGTGTTCCCCACACAACCGCACCGGGGATGCGGCGCCCATCGGCGCCGGTCGAGGAACCGGGTGTCGAGATCGAGTTCGAGTGTTCCGTCCAGCGTTTCCGGCGGACGGCCCGGTTCGCAGGCGATGATCGTCTCCAGTTCACCGAGTGCCAGTGCCGCCACCGCGGCGATACCGGCGGGACCGGCATGGCCGGTGCGTCCCAGCAGTTGCGCGGCCAGCCGCGGCCAATCCGGATCGTGGTCGGCTCGCGTCATATCCGCACAGCGCAGGCAACTGGTGCGCCCGGGCTGCACCAGCGGCCCGACGATCCCCTTTCCGTCGCGTAGCCGGACCACCAGATGAGCGGTACGCGCCCGGGACAGATCGCGCACCACCCGTGGATCGGGGATCAGCGCGTCGGCCAGGACCACGAGATCGGCGGGCCGCGTCCGGCCGTCGATTCCGCCGTGGTGGTCACGTGACCGCTGCGGCCGGATCCCCAAGTTTCGCAGTCCCGCCGCGACGGCCTCGGTGAGCGGGCCGATGCCGTGCACCCGGATCGTGCGCACCCGACCGGCGGGCCGAGGTGGATGGACCAGCAGGCCCGCGGTATCGAGCACCGCGAGCAGAGCGGTGGCCCGGCCGGGTTCCACTCCGAGCGACCGAGCCTGCCAGATGATGGCGGGCACGCTGTTCAGCCCATCGATCAACCGCAGGAAACCCAGCACCTGCTGGGTTTCCAGACCGGGGGTCGTACACAGCACGGCGGTTTCCGGGTCCCAGCCCAGCTGAACCTGTCCGGTGGATCGGACCAGGATCGGCACCCGGGGATGCAGGAGTGGGCCACGTGGCCGGAGCGTCGTCATACCCCGCAGTATGCGAGTGCCGTTGCGGCGCAACCGGTTCACCGGACCGGGTTGTCCACAGGTATACGGCCTGTGGACAACCCGTGATCGCCCAGGTGAGAGGGCCTCCGCGAGGGGGTTTCCGGCCCTCGCCGAAAATCGTGCGGAATCGGCGCGGAAATCTCTCCCGCGCCACCCACGTCACTTCTTACCGGACTCCGGATCCTCCGGATCGGTATCCGGAGCCGGCTCGTCGCTGTCCTCGGTGCCGCGGTCCCGCCCACCGGCGGCCGCCTCCCGTTCGGCGGCCTCGGTCGCGGCCAGCTGGGCCAGCGGATCGTCGAACGCGCCCGCACCGCCACCGATCACTGA
>JABFXT010000703.1 GCA_013361595.1 Nocardia sp.
GCGGCCGCGAAGATCCGGGGCGGTGGAAAGCGGACGGGCGGGGCCGGTGCGGGCCGGGACGGGCCCGGACGTGGCGGCACCTCCGGGCGGACCGGCCGGGCAGTACCCACACCGGCAGATCCGGCGCGCGCCGTCGCGCTGGAGACCCTGCGTGCGGTACGTGACCGGGACGCCTACGCCAATCTGGTGCTGCCCGCGCTGCTGCGCGAGTACCGGGTGGAAGGGCGCGACGCCGCCCTGGCCACCGAACTCGGTTACGGAGCGTGCCGGGCCCTGGGTGTGCTCGACGCGGTGATCGCCGATTGCGCCGGGCGCGCGATCGAGGAGATCGACGGTTCGCTGCTGGATATTCTGCGGCTCGGTACCTACCAATTGCTGCGTACCCGGGTCGAACCGCACGCCGCCGTACATACTTCGGTGGAATTCGCCCGCGCCGAATCGGGCTCGGGCCGTGCCGGATTCGTCAATGCGGTGCTGCGCCGGGTCACCGAGCGGAGTCCGGCGGAATGGATCGCCCGGCTCGCCCCCGGCGATCCGGTCGGCCGGCTCGCTTTCGAATACGCCCACCCGATGTGGATCGCCCGAGCGTTCGCCGATGCGCTGGGCGCGGACGCGGGCGAATTGGCCGATCTGCTCGCCGCCGACGATGCTCGTCCGCTGGTGCATCTGGTGGCCCGGCCCGGGGATATCACCGCGGAAGAACTCGCCCTGGTCACCGGCGGCGAGGAAGGCCGATGGTCGCCGTACGCGGTGTACCTGGAGGGCGGCGATCCCGGCGCGCTGGAGCCGGTGCGCGAGGGAATGGCGGCGGTCCAGGACGAGGGCAGCCAGCTCGTGGCCCTCGCCCTCACCCGGGCGGCCCTGCACGGCGAGGACGGCGGCCGCTGGCTGGACCTGTGCGCGGGTCCGGGCGGTAAGACCGCACTGCTCGGTGCGCTGGCCGACATCGACGGCTATCGGGTGGACGCGGTGGAACCGGCACGGCACCGGGCCGAACTCGTCCGCACCGCCACCAAGGGGTTGCCGGTGGAGGTGCATATCGTCGACGGTCGCGACAGCGGGCTGTCGCCCGGCTACGACCGCATCCTGGTCGACGCGCCCTGTACCGGCCTCGGCGCGCTGCGCCGCCGTCCGGAAGCCCGCTGGCGACGTACGCCCGGAGATATCGCCGACCTGGTCACCCTGCAGCGCGAACTGCTGACCGCGGCGTGGGATCTGCTCCGGCCGGGTGGTGTGCTGGTGTACTCGACCTGTTCACCGCATCTGCCGGAAACCGTTGCCGTGGTGGCGGATACGGTTCGCCGCACCGGTGCGGAGCAACTGGACGCTCGGCCGCTTCTCCCCGGGGTCACCGGCCTCGGTGCGGGGCCGGCGGTCCAGTTGTGGCCGCATCGGCACGGCACCGACGCCATGTTCGCCGCCGCGCTGCGCAAACCTGTGTAGGCCCGAGTGCGGGTGGCGGCGGATTTCCTGGTCCGTCGCGCCCGCGCCCGGCACACTTGGTCCATGGGTATCACCTGGGCGAACGTGGTACGGCTGGCCACCGAACTGCCGGAGGTCGCCGAATCGACCTCCTACCGCACCCCCGCGCTCAAAGCGGCGGGCAAGAGTTTCGCACGTCTGCGCACCGAGACCGACGGCGGTCTGGCGCTGCGCTGCGAGATGGCGGAGAAGGAAGCCCTGCTGGCTTGCGGCGACGCCGCCTTCTACACCACCCCGCACTACGACGGCTATCCCTACATCCTCATCGATCTGGACCGCGTCGACCCCGGACAGCTCCGGGAACTGCTGGATGCGGCGTGGTGGCTGGTGGCCCCGGCGAGATTGCGCAGGGCGCGGGAGCGCACCGGCGACGAGTGAGGAAGACCGGCGTGGCCGGCTACACGGCGTGGACTTTCACCCAGGTGCTGTTCACCGCGGCATTACCCGAGATCCGGTCCACTTGTTCCGGATCGTGCAGCAGATTGACGTTGGCGCCGGGTTTCCCCGCCGCGACGGTCCAGCCGACCCCCGGTTCGCCGTGACCCCAGCCGTGCGGGATGGCGACCGTACCCGGCCGGATCTCGTCGCTGATCTCGACCGGGACCACGATGGAACCGATGGGTGAGCTCACCGTGACCCGGCCGCCGTCGGACAGTCCGCGGGCGGTCGCGTCCTGCGGGTGCATGAGTGCGGTGCAACGGTCGCGGCCCTTCACCATCGACGGCACATTGTGCAGCCAGGAATTGTTGCTGCGCAGATGGCGCCGCCCGATGAGCCGCAGATCGAAACCGCGATCGCGGTCCGCGCCGCCCGCGCGTGCTTCGTCGAGCAGGCGGCGTGCCTCGGTGACGAACTGCCGCGGTGCCAGGTGGACGCGGTGGTCGGCGGTGGCGATGAGCGAGTGCAGGCGCGGTCGCAGCGGTCCCAGGTCGATCCCGCCGCGCGCCGCGCGTACTTTCTTCAGCGTGACGCCCGCCCGTCCGCGCCGCAGCACGCCGTGCGGACCGACCGCCATGCCGAGCGCGGCCGCCCGCAGTGGACTGAAGCGGGCGAACACCGCGTTCAGCGCCCGCCCGGTGACAGTGCGCACCGGGAGCGGCAGGATCTCGGTGGTCAACCGGGCCATGATCTCCCAGTCTTCGAGGCCGTCGTGTTCCGGTTCGATCGCGCGAGCGTTGAACCGGATGTTGTTGTGCACGCTGAACATGGTGAGCAGGATGTCGAGGTCTTCGCGTTCCAGCGGCGAGAGCGGCGGCAGGATGATATCGGCGTCACGGGTGGTCTCGGTGATGTACATATCCACTGCCACATAGAAATCCAGCGATGCCAGGGCTTTGTCGAGTTGCCCGCGCTGGGGAGTGGACAGGACCGGATTGCCCGCGTAGGTGATCATCGCGCGGATCCGGTCCGGGCCGTCGTCGAGTATCTCCGAGGCCAGTGCCGCGACCGGCAGTTCGAACCGGAACGATTTGTACTTTCCGGAGCGGTCGGTCCAGGCGCCGTAGTTCGGCGATATCCGGCGGGCCAGCGGCAGCAGGTCCACGGCCGGAGTGGCGTACATCTGGCCGCCCGGCCGGTCGAGATTTCCGGTGATCGCGTTGATGGTGTTGACCAGCCAGTGGGTGACGGTGCCGGTGAGGGTCTGGCACACCCCGATGCGGGCGTACATCACCGCGGACTTCGCGGCGGCGTGCTCGCGGGCCAGGCGGCGGATCGTCTGGGCGTCCACACCGGCGTAGGGGGCGGCGTCTTCGGGAGCGAAACCGGCTACCAGGTCACGCAATTCGTCCAGACCGGAGCACTGGGTCCGGACGGCGGTCCGGTCGCACAGGTCCTCGGTGATCAGTACGTGCAGGACGGCCAGCAGCAGATACGGGTCGCCGCCGGGCAGGACGGATACGTGTTCGTCGGCGAGGCGGGCGGTTTCGGTGCGGCGTGGGTCGATTACGACGACCTTGCCGCCGCGGGCGCGCACATCCTTGATCCGGTCACGCGCGCCGGGCATGGTGGTGACCGATCCGTTGGACACCGCGGGGTTGGCGCCGATGATCACCATCCGGTCGGTGCGGTCGATATCGGCGATGGGCATCAGGAAATTCGACCCGTACATCTGCCAGGCCACGAATTCCTGGGGGAACTGGTCGATCGAGGACGCCGTGTAGAAGTTGCGGGTCATCAGCGCCATCCGCAGTGCGAAGGCGTACATGATCGCCGAATTGTGCGCGGCCGGGTTACCCAGGTACATACCGACCGAATGTGGTCCGTGAGCGCGGCGGACCTGCCGGAGCCGGGTGCCGATCTCCCGGAACGCCTCGTCCCAGCCGATGGGCTCGAATTTCTCGCCCACCCGGCGCACCGGCGTGCGGAGCCGGTCCGGATCGTCGTGCAGGCCGGCCATGGCGGTGGCCTTGGGGCAGATGTAGCCTTTGGACAGCACATCGTCGGGATTTCCCTCGATCTTGGCGACTTTCGTGTCCTCGACGGTCACCAGGATGCCGCAGTGCGCCTCGCACAGGGTGCATTGCCGGGCGATGGTTTCAGCGGTCATAACTCACATCACCTTCTGCCGCGTCGCCGTCGACGCGTGATCCGCAGGAGCGCCGGATTACGGGCTGATCCGGCTGATCGGTTGCTCGGTGAGAAAGCGGGCCCTCGGACCGTGGCCGATTGAGATGAATACCCACTCATACTCTCAAAGATGAGGGTAGACCGATCGCCGAAGTGGGCACAACAGCCGCGCGGATTACTCCCGCGAGGATTGGTCGCGCAGCCGGGCCAGCGTCTTGGCGAGAATGCGCGAGACGTGCATCTGCGAGATCCCCATCTGCTGCGCGATCTGGGTCTGGGTCATCGATTCGAAGAACCGCATGGTCAGAATGCGGCGCTCGCGCTCGGGCAGCCCGGCCAGCAGGGGCCGGATCGCCACGTATTCCTCGACCCGGTCGAACTGCGCTTCTTCCTCGCCGAGTGTGTCCAGCAGCGACGCGTCGGTATCGCGGCCCACCGAGGCCGCGTCGATCGAGGTCGGCTGGTAGGCGTTACCGGCGATCACCGCCTGGGTCACCTCGTCCGGATCGACGTCCAGTTCGGCGGCGATCTCCTTGGCCGTCGGTGAACGGCCCAGTGACTGCGATAGCGAATCCACGGCGGCACCGATCCGCAGGTGGGTCTCCTTCACCCGGCGCGGCACCCGCATCGCCCAGGTGTTGTCGCGGAAATACCGCCGGACCTCACCCATGATGGTGGGGACCGCGAACGACAGGAAGTTCGAGCCCCGCGAGACATCGAAACGGTCCACGGCGTGCACCAGACCGACCCGGGCGACCTGGGTGAGATCGTCGAACGGTTCGCCGCGCCCGCTGAATTTGCGGGCGATATGGTCGGCCAGCGGGATGCACCGGGCGATCAGTTCGTTACGCAGCGACGCCTGCTCCGCCGAATCCGGCCGGGTCGCGGCCAAGCGGACGAACAGGTCCGCGACATCGTCGTACCCGCCCGCCGACGACGAATTCTCCAGTTCGGCCCGGGTCTCGGTATCGGCCTCGGCATCGGCCTCGGCGGTATCGGCGTCGGTGCCGCCGGATTCGTTCGCTGGGCCCTTGCCGTGCTCGTCCTCGGAAGATTCGAGCGGTTTCTCCTGCTCGGTCACTACGCTTTCCCCCGGACCCGACGGAACTCGACCGCTGTCGGATATCCGGAAACCTGCTGATCGAAGGGGTCCTGCCGGGCATCGACCGCATCGGTCAGCGTGCGCAGCACATGCCAGCCGAAACTTCGCGCATCGGGCAGCCCCTCCCGCCCCGCCACCCCGGCGACCAGTACCCGCAGCTCGGTGTCACCGATGTCGAAAACACACCGCAGGCTCGTATCCGGGGCAGCCAGGCCGATCAGCGTCGAGCAGGCCTCGTCCACCGCCAGCCGGATATCGGCGACTTCGTCGAGGGTGAAATCACTGAGCAGGACCAGAGTCTCGGCGAGACCGCGCACGATCGGCAACTGATTCACCGATGCCGCCACCCGAATCTCCACCGGGGCACCGTGGAGCCCTTGTTCCGCCGAAGTATTGATCACGCAGCCGAGTGTATGGGCGAACCCCCGCAATGAGGGGAGCGGGTCACGCCCGCAGCCCGAACCCGCCCGCGATACGCGTTCGCCGACCGTCGCGACCCACAGCCAACACCACCCTCCCGCGGCCGGAGCCACCCGCCGGAACCGCCCGATCCCGACAAGCAAGGCGACCGATCGCGTACCGCGGAAGGGCCGCCTCGCCCAGCGGCACAGCACCGTCCGACACCGGACCGTTCGACACCGGCGAAGTCGTGCACGCCGCACCCCGAGGCGAGTTTCCGATCCATCACACCTTTTTCCGGATGGTCCGCATCGGTGGTC
>JABFXT010000198.1 GCA_013361595.1 Nocardia sp.
GGAGACGTTGCGCAGGCCCTCGTTGACTGCGGCGGTGTTCCGCTGGCCCAGTACGTCCTTCACGCCCTGGACCACCAGGGGTGGGTTCGCGGCGATTTCGCGGGCGGTGGCGTGGGCCGCTTCCAGTACCGCTTCCTGATCGGCGAAGACGTCGTTGACGAGGCCGATCTTCTCCGCTCGCGCGGCGTCTATGTCCTTCGCGGTGAAGGCCAGCTCGCGCAGATGTCCTTCCGAGATGACCCCGGGCAGCCGCTGTAGCGAACCCACGTCCGCCACGATGGCGACCTTCGCCTCGCGCAGACTGAACTTGGCTTCGGCGCTGGCGTAGCGGATATCCGCGGCGGCGATCAGATCCAGTCCGCCACCGATGCACCAGCCGGAAACGGCGGCGATCACCGGTTTGCGGCATTCCGCGACCGCGGTGATCGAGGCCTGGAGGCGGCGGATATCGGCGAGGAAATCGGTGCGTGGCGCGGCGAGCGCGCGGTCGGCCATCAGCGGGCCGAAAGTACCGCTCATCGCGGGGAGATCCAGGCCGTAGGAGAAGTGTTTCCCGGACCCGGTGAGCACGATCGCCCGGACCTCGGGATCGGCATCGAGGCCGTGGAAGATCTCCGGCAGCTCCCGCCAGAAATCCGGGCCCATCGCATTACCCTTGCCCGGCCCGGTGAGCGTCACGCGGGCGACGTGATCATCGGTTTCGACGGTGAAAGCCTGCCAATCAGTCATCTGCCCAGCTTAATGGGGACGGATTCGGCGGTTAATGGGGACGGATTCGGCGGCGACGGCCGTGCACCGGGCGGTCGGATCCCGCCGGCACGGTGCCGCGGCGGGATCGGTCCGGTCCGGTCAGTGGGTAATCGGGCGCGCGATATCGCGGATCGCTCTACCCTGTGGCCATGCGCAGGTCGCTTCCACAGATAACCTGCCGGGTCTCGGATACTCTGATCGCCCGTGGTCACCACGGGCTGATCGTCACCGCGCCGGAATCGGCGACCGGTCCTGCCGAGACCGCCGAGGCGCTGGAGGTGGAACTCGCGGCGCTGGTGCACGCACAGGTCTTCCTCCTGGGCGACGATCCGATCCTGCTGCTGGTCTCGGCGGCGCACCAGGTGGATCCGGAACACACCGGCGCGCGCCTGGCGGGACCGCTGATTCCGGCGCCACCCCATCTGGTGGTGCGCTACACCGGGCAGCTCCCGGGCAGCGTCGCGCCGGTCGGTCATCCGGCGAACCTGCCCACCTGGGTGGATTCGGGTCTCGCGGAGCATCGCGAACTGTGGGCCGCGGGCGGCAGTCCGGGCACCGTCTTCCGCACCTCCTACCAGGAGCTGCTGCGGATCACGGCGGGGCTCTCCCTGGACCTGGATTGACCCCGGCCGGTACTTTCCCGGACAGTGGACCAGCTCGGCCCGGTACGCCGATCCGGGCGTAGCGTCGGCGAGGTGACCGAAGCACCACGGCCCGATACCGGAATCCGGATCCCCGACGACCTCAGCGGTATCACCGCCGAGCAGTACCGCGCCTCGATGCGCCACTACCCGTCCGGCGTCACCATCGTGACGCTCGATTCGGCCACCGGCCCGGTCGGATTCACGGCGACCTCGTTCGCCTCGCTCTCGCTGGACCCGCCACTCGTCTCGTTCAACATCAGCGATACCTCTTCGAGCCTGGCGGCCCTTACCGCCGCCGACTCCGTGGTCATCCATTTCCTGGGTGAGCACCAGCGCCATCTGGCCCAGCGATTCGCGCGGACGGCCGCGCACCGGTTCAGCGATCCCGCACTGTGGAGCCCCCTGGACTCCGGCGAGCCGGTACTGCACGGCACTCCGCTCTGGTTGCGCACCACGGTGGAGCAACTCATCCCCATCGGCGACCACACCTTCGTGGTGGGCCGGGTGGTGCGGGTACACGACGACACCGACGAGGACGAAGCCCCGGCCGCTCCCCTGCTCTATTACAACGGCCGCTACTACCGACCGACTCCGCTCGCCGAAGATATCGATTAGCGTTACGACGGGCCCGCCGGTCCGGCACTTCCGAATCTGCTTCTCACTGTCGGCCGACCGGTGGTTGGAGTATCGGTCCCCGCTTCGCAGCGATGAACCCGCTCTTTGCCCACTCGAGACGATGGTTCCGAGGTTGATATTCTCCAGTAGGTTCGCGCGCCGATACCGCACGGTCCAGTGCCGGCGCTGTCAAGAGAGTCGACCTTCGGAAGGCAGATGGCGGCAGCCGACAACAAGGTTCGCATCTCGAGGAGCTGCACAGCCCACGGCCCGCCTCGGCCGACCCCTCTCGCAAGGCCGATATCGTCCACCGCTCCGCCGCGGAGAACGACGCAGCGACGATCGATCGACTCGGCACTCGGTCTGCCCGGTTCAGCTCGACATTCACCGAGATCGCATCCACCTCCAGCGATCTCGATGGCTGACAGCCTGTCGAGGCGGCGGAAAACCCTCGATGAGGTGGGTTGAACAACATGATCACCGCGCAAATGGTTCAGGCGGCCGAGCGTATCGTCGCCGCCCTTTCCCATAATGCGAGCCCAGTGTTGCGCCGAGCACACCAGAGATTCCCGGAAAATCTATGGAACGGCGCTCATCTGATAGAAGGGGACGGTCGGCGGGCCGCGCTCGATCTCGGCCAGGTAATACGTGCTGACCGTAGCCCGAGTCGCACGCGTGCCGAACTGTCCCGGGCAGAGGCCCAGCAATTATTCGACCTGGCCCGGCGTAGGCGACCGGATTTCACTGGAACCAACTACGGTGTCACCATTGTCGATTCCAGCGCCGGGCCGGCCGTGGTCAGAAATCAGTTAGGAGAACGCAAGGAAACCCTTCTCAAAATATGGTTTCCCGAGAATGTAATCATCAACCATGCACGCGAATGCGGCGCGCGCGCACCCAAGATGCTCTATTCGGGGGTGGATCCGTACACCGGCAGGGAATTCACCATCATGGAATACGTTACCGGCGAAACGCGGCCCTTCAGCGATCCCGAGGTCCTCCGGTGGCTACCCGACCTATTGGATCAAGTTCAATTGATGTCCGCACATCCCTTGCCGGAAGGAATGAAGATGGATATTCCGAGCTGGCAACAGGCGATGATCCAAAACGCCGATAACGTGTACGACGGCCTGCCGCCGTGGCATCGGTCGCGACTGGACGAACTCGGCGTCGGCCCGTTATCGACAATTGTTCGGCCGGACCACGGCCGCGCGGGCGAACCCGCTGTATTCGGCCACAACGACCTCTACCCACAGAATCTACGATTTGATGATCAGAAAAAATTGTGGATTCTCGACTGGGAGAACGGCGGCCCCAGCGATCCGCACTACAATGCGACGTTGTTCATCGATCGAGTGGGGCCGCTGAACGATACCACCCATGCCGCGATCACCGATATGTGGAACGAGCGATTGTCGTCGATGCACCCCGGCGTCGATACCGAATCAGCTCTTTCCATGTATCAGAAGATGGAGGACTGGCGAGGCCTGGTACTGAGCTCTGGAACCATGGAGGAACGAGTCGCGGGCGATCCCGATCTCCTGACGACCTGGGCCGGTAAGTTCGAAAAACGCATCTCCCGAAATCCCGATTTACCAGAATTTTCCGAAGACGACCTGCGGTCGATACTCGGCAGGTGGGTCGATTTGTGACATCGCTACCACCGAATACCTCGGCATCGGAAGATCTGCCCACTCGACGCGCCCCGAGTGGTTCCGGGCCCCCCGAGTAATCTGGTCACCCGGTCGACCGCTGTTTGCCATGCGGTAACCCTCGTATGAGACAACCAGTCCGTCGGCTGGGCGATGGAAGGTGGGCCGGACAGATGCGGTCGCAGGTGGATGCGGAGAGCGCGCTGAGGCGGGCCGCGGCGGCGCCACCGGCGCGGACGCTGGTCGATATCGTCACCGAGACGGCCGCCGCGTACCCCGACGCACCCGCGATCGCGACCGCGGACCGCAGCCTGAGCTATACCGAGCTCCTGATCGAGATCGACAATTCGGTACGGGACCTGCGCGCCGCCGGGGTCCGGCGCGGCGACCGGGTCGGGGTCCGGATGCCCTCCGGTACCTGGGAGCTCTATCTCACGATCCTGGCCGTCCTGCACGCCGGCGCGGCCTATGTTCCGGTGGACGCCGACGACCCGGCCGAACGCGCCGAACTGGTCTTCACCGAGGCGCGGGTGACGGCGGTGGTGACGGCCGACGGTATCCGTCCGGTCGCCCCCGCCGCGGACCGGGCAATCGACGAGCAATCCGGCGCACATCCCACGGTGGACGACGATGCCTGGATCATCTTCACCTCGGGCTCCACCGGTACACCCAAGGGGGTCGCGGTGACCCATCGCAACGCGGCCGCCTTCGTCGATGCCGAGGCCCGCCTGTTCCTCCGCGATACTCCGCTCGGCCCCGGCGACCGCGTCCTGGCCGGCCTGTCGGTCGCCTTCGACGCGTCCTGCGAGGAGATGTGGCTGGCCTGGCGGCACGGCGCCTGTCTGGTGCCGGCCCCGCGCGCCCTGGTCCGCACCGGCGCCGACCTCGGGCCCTGGCTGGTCCGGCAGGGCATCTCCGTGGTGTCGACCGTCCCGACACTGGCCGCGACCTGGCCGGCCGAGGCCCTGGAATCGGTGCGGCTGTTCATCTTCGGCGGCGAGGCCGTTCCCCCGGAACTGGCCGAACGTCTCGCCGACCCCGATCGCGAAGTATGGAATACCTACGGCCCCACCGAGGCCACCGTGGTCGCCTGTGCGGCCCTGCTGGACGGCACCGGACCGGTGCGGATCGGGCTGCCGCTGGACGGCTGGGACCTGGTGGTGGTCGACGCGGACGGAGTACCGGTCGGCGACGGCGAGGCCGGCGAGCTGGTGATCGGCGGGGTCGGCCTGGCCCGCTATCTCGATCCGGCCAAGGACGCCGAGAAATACGCACCGCTGGACACTCTCGGCTGGGACCGCGCCTATCGCAGCGGCGACCTGGTCCGCAACGAAGAGGCCGGTCTGATCTTCCTCGGCCGGGCCGACGATCAGGTGAAGATCGGTGGCCGCCGGATCGAGCTCGGCGAGATCGACAACGCGCTGCAGCACCTGCCGGGTGTCGGTGGCGCGGCCGCCGCGGTGCGCACCACCGCGACCGGAGCTCCGGTGCTGATCGGCTATCTCACCGGCGTCGCCGAGGACCACGACCTGGCCGCCGCCCGCACCAGGCTGGCCGAGCACCTTCCGGCCCCGCTGATACCGCGCCTGGTGGTGATCCCCGAACTACCGACCCGCATCTCGGGCAAGGTCGACCGCAACGCGCTGCCCTGGCCGCTCGCCGACGCCGACAGCGCCACCGAGCACGGGCTCACCGGGACCGCCGCCTGGGTTGCCCAACTGTGGACCGATGTCCTCGGCGCCGAGATCACCGGCGCCGATGCCGATTTCTTCGCGCTCGGCGGCGGTTCGCTCTCGGCCGCCCAGCTGGTCACCGCGCTGCGCGCGCGGTATCCGCAGATCACGGTCGCCGAAGTGTACGACCACCCGCGGCTCGGCGCGCTCGCCGAACTGCTCGAGCAGAGCGCACCGGCCGCCGCCACCGAAACCCGCCCGGTCCGGCCGACCCCACCGACCGCCCAGTGGATCCAGGTCCTGGCCACGGTGGCCCTGACCACGCTGACCGGGTTGCAGTGGGTGACCTGGCTCGCCGTCGCCTCCGGCGTCGCCGCGTGGTTCGAGCTGCTGCCCTGGCTGCCGCGGCTGTCCTGGTGGTGGACGGCACTGCTGTTCCTCGTGTTCATCACCCCGCTCGGCCGCATGGCGATCTGCGTAGCGGGCGCCCGGACGCTGCTCGCCGGTGTGCGGCCGGGCAGTTATCCCCG
>JABFXT010000138.1 GCA_013361595.1 Nocardia sp.
TCAGCACCACGCGGCACAGTTCGCTCGGACGCTGCGACCAGGAATCGAAATCGGCCAGCACGGCGGCGAGCGGTTCCGACGGCACCAGATCGGCGATCTCGGCGACGAACTCGCGATCGAGCGAGAACGGCTTCGGCACGAGGTTCGGGATATACCGCCCGACCAGTACCTCCGGCTGCAGTTCCTCGGGCAGCAGCTGCTCGAGTTTGCCCCGGAACTCCGGTACACCCTTGCGCAGCACGGTCGAATGGAACGGCACATCGATACCCGGGACCAGGATGAAGGCCCGCTTACCGCCGAATTCCTCCCGGCGGCGCTCGATCTCGGTCTCCAGCGCTTCCAGGCCGGCCACGGTGCCCGCGATGGCGTACTGCGAACCGCGCAGGTTCAGGTTCACCACTTCGAGAAACTCGCCGACCTGTTCGCCGACACCGGCGACGAAACCGATGACCTCGTCGTCGGGCAGCCCGATCTGCGAGGGGCGGATCGCGGCCATCCGGTAGTCGCTACGGCCCTGCGCGTCGCGCGGGACCAGTTCGTGCATGGCCGAACCGCGCTGGAACACGACCTCGAGAACGGCCTCGAGCGGCAGCACACCGGCCACGGCGGCCAGCGCGTTGTACTCACCGACCGAATGCCCGGCCAGCAGCGAACCCTCCACGAACGCACCGGCTTCGCGGAGTTCCGCGACCTGCGCGACCCCGAGAGTGGCCATGGCGACCTGGGTGAACTGGGTCAGATGCAGTACGCCGTCCGGGTGCCGGTGCTCGACCCCGCGCGCCTTCAGGTAGGTCGGGTTGTCCCGCACCACGGCCAGGATGGAGAAGCCCAGCGCCTCCCGGGTGTGCTTGTCGGCCCGATCCCAGATGGCCTTGGCCGCCTTGGACCGCGACCGCGCGTCCAGGCCCATTCCCTTGCGCTGGATGCCCTGGCCCGGGAACGCGTAGACGGTCTTCGGGGCGGCGGTCCGGCCGGTCGCGGTCATCACCAGATCCCCGTCGGCGCGGCAGGAGACCTCGACGATCTCGTCGCCCGCGTCGACCGCGACGCGTTCCACCCGCACATCGATTTCGGCACCCGGCCGCACCATGCCGAGGAACCGGGTGGTCCACGCGGTCAGGGTGCGCGCCGGCACCGAGGCCTGCGGATCCACCGCCGAGACGGCGTGCTGCGCGGCGGCGGACAACCACATACCGTGCACGATCGGGCTGCCCAGGCCCGCGAGTTTCGCCGCGGAATCGCTGGTGTGGATGGGGTTGTGGTCGCCGGAGACCGCGGCGAACGCGGCCATGCTCCGGGGGGCGATCATGGTGACATCGCGGCGCCGGCGGCGCGGCGTCTCGGTGGCGTCCTCGCTCACGGTGCCCGCGGCGCGCGGCGGATCGGTCAGCTCGCCCGCACCGGTCCGGCCGCGGATCGCGAACCGTTCGGCCAGCCGGGCCAGCGGCACCACGTCCAGGCCCTGGTCACGCATCTCACCGACGGTGACCTCCACCTCGACCACCCGGCCGAGATCGGTATCGATCACCGAGCCCGAAACGGCGCGCACCACGAGAATGCTGGTCTCGGCGGGGAGTTCACGCAGCAGCTCGATCCGGTGATCGAGATGGACCAGGTCCAGCATGCCTTCGATCACGCTGGTATCGGCCCCGGTGCGGGCCGCGCCGAGTACCGCGAACACCGCGGGCCAGCACGCACCCACCAGCACGTCCGGGGCCGTGCGGCCCAGGGTGCTCAGATTCGCGGGCAGTCCGCCGCCGGTGACGCCGGCGTGGTCGGCGACCAGATCCGGGGTCCAGGCCAGATTGAGGTGCGCGACAGCGCCCTTCACCTCGGGCAGCGCCTGACCGGCGGCCACACCCAGCAGGGCGGACATGGCCTCGTCGGCATCGGCTTCGGTGATCACCGGCGCACCGCCGTTGTACACGGTCACCGGCACCGTGACGCGGATGCGCACCGCGTGTTCCGCGTTCAGCGGGACGGTCAGTGCGACGTAGGCGTTCTCCGCTTCGGGCCCCTCGGTCTCGACGAGGGTGGCTCCGGTCGGCGGATGCACCGCGCCCTTCTCGTCCACCGTCCACTCGTGCAGATCGCCGAGGCGGTGCACCGGGTTCACGGTGGCCCGGCCCGACCAGTTCACGTCCGGTGCGGCCAGCACCACGTCGATCGGGCCACTGGTCACCGCGGCGACGCGGCGGGCGTCGACCGCGACCGGCGCCACTCCGCCGCGGACCAGCGTGTAGGCGGTGTCCTGCTCGAAACGGTCCAGCAGTTCGCCCACCGGCTCGTCCACCCGGGTGATCCCGGCGACCGCGACGGTGCCCGGGATGACGCAGACCTGATCGGCGGAGTACCGCGGATCGTGGGCCTGCCACAGCGAATCCGAGCGCCACCAGCGCCGGACATCCTGATCCACCACCGGAACGAAGTTGACCGGCTTGCCGGGGGTCTTGCACAGGGTGATGAAGAACGGCACATCAGCCGGGTGCAGCAGGGTCTGCGCCGCCGACGGGTACCGCTCGCTCAGCGCCGCGAGCGCGGCGGCCGGGTCTTCCAGATCCTCGGCGCGGAAGAGCGATTCGATCTCACCGCGGTCGGCCGGGGCGAGCCGGGCCTCGGCGCGGTGCAGCATCTCGGCGAACCGGTCCCGCCAGCTGACGTCCAGCCACACCGACTGGGTGGCGGCGGCGATCGCGTCGCCGAGATCGGTGCCGCAGTCGAAATCCTGGCGGCGCTCCTGCCCGATCGCGAGATCCACATAGCGGTCGAGCCAGGCGAGGTAGGTCATCCCCGCCACATCGCCGAAGTAGGGCTTGGCGGTCCCGTTCAGCGCGGCGATGATCTCGGTCCGGCGCTCGGCCACCGCATCCGCGTCCCCGGCCACCTCGTCGAGCAGGCGTCCGGTCCGCGACGCGGCATTGTCGATCTCGTGGATATCGGCGCCCAGCTGGCTGCGGCCCGACGCCATTCCGCCGCTCGCGGTGCCGGCGCCGACCCAGTCCGGGGTACCGGGGGTGTCGACCAGCAGCTGCTTCACCTCGGGTGCGGTGGTGGCCTCCAGCGTCGCCATCGCGGCGGTACCCACCAGCACGCCGTCCAACGGCATGGCCGGGTAGCCGTGCGGCGCCGACCAGGTGCCGGTGAGGTATTCGGTGGCCCGCTCCGGAGTCCCGATCCCGCCACCGACGCAGACCACGACGTTTCCGTGGGTACGCAGTTCGGCATAGGTTTCGAGCAGGAGATCGTCGAGGTCCTCCCAGGAGTGGTGCCCACCGGCCTTACCACCCTCGATATGCACGATCACCGGGTAGTCCGGCACCGCGTCGGCGATCCGGAGCACCGCGCGGATCTGCGCGACCGTGCCCGGTTTGAACGCGACGTGGCTGATTCCCACCTCGGTCAGTTCGGCGATCAGCGCGACGGCTTCCTCGAGCTCCGGGATCCCGGCGGTGACGATCACACCGTCGAACGGAGCACCCGCCGCACGGGCCCGCTGAACCAGCCGCTTACCGCCCAGCTGCAGCTTCCACAGATAGGGGTCCAGGAAGAGCGAGTTGAACTGCACCTGCCGGCCCGGGTGCAGCAATTCCTGCAGATCCGTGACGCGGTCGGCGAAGATCTGCTCGGTCACCTGCCCGCCACCGGCAAGTTCCGCCCAGTGCCCGGCATTGGCCGCGGCCGCGACGATCTTGGCGTCCACCGTGGTGGGGGTCATGCCCGCCAGCAGCACGGGCGAACGACCGGTGAGTTTGGTGAACGCGGTCTCCACCACGATGCGGCCGTTGGGCAGCCGTACCGGACGGGGCGCGAACGCGGTCCACGGCTGAGCGACCTCCGGCGTAGCGCCCGGCGTCAGCAGGTTGCGCTGGCCCGCCCGGGTGGCCGCCGCGATGATGCCGACACCGCTGCCCTTCAGCGAATTACCGCTGACCCGGGAGAGCAGATCGCCGGGGCCCAGGTCCAGGATCCATTCGGCACCGGTGGTCACCACCTCGTCCACGGTCGCGACCCAGTCGACGGGTTCCACCAGTATGTCGCGCGCCAGCTGCCCGGCGAGTTCGGTATCGAGCCCGCACTGCCCGGCCCAGCCGGCGACCAGTTCGACGGTATCGGTGAGTGCCGGGTGGTGGAACGCCACGTCGACTTCGAGGTCCTCGAAGACCGGCGCGAACACCGCGCCACCGCGCTGTTTGGCCGAGCGCTCCCGATCCTGTTCGGCGTGCAGCTGCGCACAGCGCTGCTGTACGCGGCGCAGTTGGTCGGGGGTCCCGGACAGCACCACCCGGCGCCGGCCGTTGCGGATCGACAGGACGGCGGCGACCATCGGGTCCACGCCCGCGCAGACCTCGGCGAGCACGGCGCGCAGTTCGTCGGGGTCGACGTTGGATACCGCGACCATCGACGACCGGTCACCGATCGGCATCAGCCCGCGCCGCCGCGCGACCAGTCCGGCGGCGGCGCCGACCAGCTGGGCGATCGCGAGAATCTCCGCGTCCTGCTCACCGGCGGCCCGCACCGCGGCGGCCGCCAGCAGTCCCTGCGAATGGCCGACCACCGCGACGGGCGCGGTCTCGGCCGGGTCCAGTCCCTGCAACCGCAACGCGCGCAGGGCGGCCAGCTGGGTCAGCAGTACACCCGGCATGGATACCGCGGCCGAACGCAGCACCCGCTCCGGTGGCGCGTCCGATGTTTCGGTGTCGTCGTCGGCGAGGTCGTCCTCGAGCATCCAGGCGACGGGGTCGAATCCCACCGGCCGGACGGTCAGGAGTTGGTCCGCGACGGGTTCCAGCAGCGTGGCCGCCTCGTTGACCAGTGCGGTGAGCTCGGGCTCCAGCGCGGCGTCACGGCCGATCTCGGCCAGTTCGCCCAGCCAGCTGGCACCCTGTCCGCCGAAGGCGAGCGCGTAGGGGGTTCCTTCCCGCAACCGGTCCAGCAACGGCGTGCGATTCGTCTCGGTCACGGTCCTACCTGCGGCCACATCCACCTGGTGTCCGGCTCCGGACGCAGTGCTCTCGTTGATCGTCAAGACGCTTCGACTTTCTCTCGTGGCGACATGTCTTCGGAGACTTCCCCGGCTCCCGGGCCGCGCGCGGGCGGTCCATGCCCGTCGGCCTGCTCTCAGCGAGAATGGCACAAAATCATGAGGGAATCCTCACGTTTCCCTGCCCGTGCGGCGCCTACCCATGAGTATTCATGCACTGATGTACCAGAACTGAGGCAAACATGATCCTCCCTCATGTTTGAACCCGCTGGTGAGGGCCGATCCTTACCCACGCGAAACGTGAGCACTCCTCATATTGTCGGTTATGGAATCGTTATAATCGCAGGTGGGGTTACCGGCGAGTACAAAACACCCGCCCGCGTCTTCGCGATCCGGCGAGTGCCCGGTAGAGTTTGGACGGTCGTACCATCAAGCGCGAGTGGCGAAATTGGCAGACGCGCCAGATTTAGGTTCTGGTGTCCACGGACGTGGGGGTTCAAGTCCCCCCTCGCGCACCACAAGGTGGTGAACGCACCACTGCCCGCGGAACGTGCCCGAGCACCCCTCGAGTACGGTCCGGGGATCCGCGTTCGCCTCATCCACCTTCATTATCGCGCCGTTGACCTGCGGCGACTTGCTGAGCGCACCCTACCCCCCGAACGCATACCGGGGGCCCTTTTCGGCACAACCGCCGACTTCCACCGCCGCCGCGCCCGGCGCGCGACACACCGGCCCACCGTGCCGCCCGCGACCGGCCGGGCGGCTCCGACCCGCGCGACCTCGGCCGAAGTGCGATCGGCGCCTTGTAGAGTCGTTCGGAGGTGGGCCCGTTCGGCCCACCGATGCGCGGCATCC
>JABFXT010000618.1 GCA_013361595.1 Nocardia sp.
ACCTCCCAGCGGGGCGGCCGGACCGGCGTCGCCGCCGGTGCGCCGGTATGCCCGGTTCCGCCGGGGCCACCCCGTTCCCCGGAGTTCTCGTTTCCCGGGGTGTCGTTTCCCGGGGTGTCGTCGCCGGGGGTGTCCACGCCACCGCCGGGACCGTCGGGGTCGTCGTCGGGATCACGCGAGCCGCCTTCGGGCGCCTCGTCGCGGCCGGCCGGATCCGGCCGGTCCTCGGCGTGCTCGGCCGCGTCGCGCATCGCGTCGTCGAGCTGTTCGGGGGTGATCCCGGGTTCGTCGAACGGATCCCGGCGCCGACGGTGCGGCAGGGCCAGTTCGGCAGCGATCCGTACGTCCTCGGCGGTGACGGCGCCGCGTCCACACCAGGCGGCATGCGCGGCGGCGGTGCGGGCCACCACCAGATCCCCGCGCATACCGTCCACATCGAAGGAGGCGCACACCGCGGCGATCCGCCGCAATTCCACATCGTCGAGCACGACATCCGGGAGCCGGTCGCGGGCGGTGAGAATGCGATCGGCGACCTCGGTGTCCGCGCCCGCGTAGGCGGCCGCGAAACCGTCGGGGTCGGCCTCGTCGTCCAGCCGGCGCCGCACGACAGCCATCCGGACATCCACATCCCGGGACGCCGTCACATCGACGGTCAGTCCGAATCGGTCGAGCAGCTGGGGCCGCAGCTCGCCTTCCTCCGGGTTCATGGTGCCGACCAGTACGAAGCGGGCGGGATGCGAATGCGAGATCCCGTCCCGTTCGATATGCACCCGGCCCATCGCGGCCGCGTCCAGCAGGACGTCCACCAGATGGTCGTGCAGCAGGTTCACCTCGTCCACGTACAGGACACCGTGGTGCGCGGCGGCCAGCAGCCCCGGCCGGAACGCCTGCTCGCCGTCGCGCAGGACGCGTTCCAGATCGAGTGAGCCGACGACCCGGTCCTCGGTGGCGCCGACCGGCAGTTCCACCAGGCGCGCCGGACGGGCGCCGGATTCGTCCACCACCGGCGGCAGCAGCCGCGCCAGCGCCCGGACCACCGTGGACTTGGCGGTCCCCTTCTCGCCGCGGACCAGTACCCCGCCGATCCCGGGGTGCACCGCGCACAGGATCAGCGCCAGCTGCAGTTGTTCCTGGCCGACCACCGCGGAGAACGGGAACCCGGCCTCACCACCGTCCGCGGCGGATGCGATCGGGCGGGATGCGGGCCGGGCGGTTTCGGTGGAGGACACGGCCCCACTCTAAAACGTGCCCGCGGCCGGCCCGGTCCTCCCCTACCCGAGACGGGCCGCGGGCGCGCGGTCAACCCCTGCGCATGGGTACGTGCGCGACACCGTCCTCGATGAACTCCGCACCGTCCACCTCGAACCCGTGCTTGGTGTAGAGATCGATGAGGTAGGTCTGCGCGTTGAGCCGGACGGTATGTGAACCGGTCTCCGCGAGGGCCGCCTGCAGGAGCCGGGTGGTGTAGCCGTGGCCGCGGGCCTCGACCGCGGTACACAACCGGCCGATCCGGAAGGATTTCACGCCGTCGTCGTGCTCTTCGAGCAGTCGCAGGGTCGCGATGACCTCACCCTCGTCGTCGAGCCACAGATGCCGCGTCTCCGGCAACAGGTCCTGCCCGTCCAGTTCCGGATACGCGCACTTCTGCTCGACCACGAACACTTCGACACGCAGCTTCAGCAACTCGTACAGGGTGGCGTTATCGAGATCCTGCGCCCATGACCGGCGGAGTGCGACCGTTGACATCATCGCGCCTTGCTATCACACCTCGGCCCGATATGCACGTGAACGCCCGCGGAGCCCCGGTCCGAGACAGTCGTGACACGACTGCGGCCCGCGGGTTGCACCGTCCCGCGGGCCGCATCGTCGGACTATCGGATCAGACGCCGGCACCGATCGCCGCGGACGCCTCGGAACGGTTGAGCTGCAATGCCTTACCGGTCCACTCCCACACCTCGGCGAACAGGCGCTGGTTCTCCGACAGTTTGACGCCCAGCGAGGGGACCATTTCCTTCAGCTTGGGTGTCCACTGCTCGTACTCGGCCGGGAAACAGCGCTCCAGCACATCGAGCATGGCCGTCACACAGGTCGACGCGCCCGGCGACGCGCCCAGCAGTCCGGCGATGGAACCGTCCTGCGCGGTGATGACCGCGGTACCCAGTTCGAGGACACCGCCGGCCCCCTTGCGCCGGATCACCTGGACCCGCTGCCCGGCGGTGATGAGTTCCCAGTCCCGGCCCTCGGCCCGCGGAATGAACTCCTCCATCGTGTACACCCGGCCGGACTGCGATTTCATCAGCTCGGTGACCAAGTATTTGACCAGGCTCAATTCGGTGACGCCGACGCCGAGCATCGGGACCAGGTTGCCGGGTTTGATCGATTTGAACAGGTCGGCGTTGCTGCCGTCCTTGAGGAACTTGGGGGTCCATCCGGCATACGGGCCGAAGAGCAGCCCGGGCTTGCCCTTGATCACGCGGGTGTCCAGATGCGGTACCGACATGGGCGGCGCGCCGACCGCGGCCTTGCCGTACACCTTGGCCCCGTGCTGGTCGATCAGATCGGCGTTGGTACAGCGCAGGAACTGTCCCGAGACCGGGAAGCCCGCGAAACCGCGGATCTCCGGGATCCCCGCCTTCTGCAGCAGCGGCAGCGCCCCGCCACCAGCCCCGACGAAAACGAACTTGCTGATCAGCGTGCGGGTGCGGCCGGTACGGGTATTGCGCACCGTGACCTTCCAGCTGCCGTCCTTCTGCTTGGACAGATTACGGACCTCGACACCGAACCCGATCTCCCCGCCACTCGCGCCGATATAGGCGAGCAGTTCCTTGGTGAGCGATCCGAAATCGATATCGGTGCCGCCGTCGGACCAGTTGAGGGCGATCGGATCGGAGAAATCGCGGCCCCGGGCCATCAGCGGCAGCCGACGGGTGAACTCGTCGGGACTGTCGATGTACTCCATTCCCGCGAACAGCGGGTGCCGCGACAGCGCCTCGTACCGTTTGCGCAGATACTCCACATCGGCGGCGCCGTGCACGAAACTCACGTGCGGGATGGGGTTGATGAACCGCGAGGGGTCGCCGATGATGCCGTTCTCGGCCGCGTAGGCCCAGAACTGGCGCGACACCTGGAAACGCTCGTTGATATCGACGGCCTTGCCGATATCGACCGAACCGTCCGGCTTCTGCGGGCTGTAGTTCAGCTCACACAGTGCCGAATGTCCGGTACCGGCGTTGTTCCACGGATCGCTGCTCTCGGCCGCGGCGGCGTCCAGCCGCTCGAACACCGAGATCGACCAGTCCGGCTGCAGCTGACGCAGCAGCGCGCCGAGCGTGGCGCTCATGATGCCGGCACCGATGAGGACTACATCGGTCTTTTCAGTCTGGGCAGCGTTCGGCACGGGTGTTCGACTTCCTTGTCCTGATGCGCGGGGCGCACATCCCTGGGATGCGGGCCCGCTGGGGCACGGGCGCGTTGTGCAGTTGTGTACGGGTCGCGGTGGTGAGCCCGCCGGGCTCGGCCGAAATGTAGGTTACCCGTCGTTCACTATTGCCAATTGTGCACCTCGACACGCACGGAATCCGCAGCCAGGGCGGCGATTGTGACGTAGATTCCTCCACCTCGTCACCTTCGGGTCTGCCGTTGCTACTCATCGGTCGCCTAGATTGGAGGCCGTGACGAACGAATCCGCGGCCGGTACCAGCGCCCTCGGACGAGCTGCCGAATGGCAGCCGGATGTCCTCGGTGACGAGTACGAATTCCACACGCTGGAGCTCGGGCCCGATCCGGACGGCGAGGGCGATATCGTCGCGACCCTGGTCCGGCATCTGCCCGACGCCACGGCCACGGCCGACGCGGTGCTCTACGTCCACGGGTTCACCGACTATTTCTTCCAGCGGCACCTCGCCGAACACTTCACCGCCCGCGGGCACCGGTTCTATGCGCTGGACCTGCGCAAATGCGGTCGATCGCTGCAGCCCGGCCAAACTCCCCACTTCATCAGCGACCTGGCGCTCTACGATCGCGAGCTCGATGAGGCGCTGCGCGTGATCACCGCCGAGGCGTCGACGAAGGTGCTGGTGGTGGCCCATTCGACCGGCGGTCTGGTGACCTCGCTGTGGCTGGACCGGTTACAACGCGCGGGCGGAAGCGCGGCGGCCGGGATCAGCGGGCTGGTCCTGAACAGCCCGTGGTTCGATCTGCAGGGCCCGGCCTATGTGCGCACGGTCGGTACCCAGGTCATCAACACTGTCGGCCGGTTCCGGGCCAAGTCGGCGCTTCCGCTCGGCAAATCCAGCGCCTACGGCGACAGCCTGCATCAGAGTATGAGCGGGGAATGGGACTACGACCTGGACTGGAAACCGCGGTACGGGTTCCCGGTCCGGGCCGGTTGGCTGCGGGCGATCCGGCTGGGCCAGGCTCGGCTGCATCGCGGTCTGGACATCGGGGTGCCCGCGCTGCTCCTGCGGTCGAAACTCACCGAGTTCGCGCGGGAGTACGGGCCCACCGTGGACGTCGCGGACGCGGTACTCGATGTCGCGCAGATCCAGCGCTGGGCGGGTTGCCTGGGTGATCGCACCAATATCGTGCCGATCGACGGCGCCCGCCACGATGTGTTCCTGTCGGCCGAGGTGCCCCGCACCGAGGCGTTCCGGGAACTGGACAACTGGCTCGACTGGCTGGCGGGCCGACCGGCCTGATTCACCACATACTGGTACGCAGCACGATCTCGGTCGCGAACTGCTGATCGGCCTCGGCGGCGACATTGTCGACGTCGACACCGACCACCCGGAATTCGCCGTAGACGTGCCGCCCGGAGTTGTCGGCGACCGGACGGGGCAGCTGTTTGGTCACCAGCACGGTGGTGGGCAGTTCGACCGCCGGACATCCGGGATCGAGTATCTGTCCGGCACCGTCGGGCACCGCCGGATGCCCGCGATCGGCGACGACCAGGCTGACGAACCGGCCGAAACCCTTCGCACACACCTCCCACGCCACGGTGGCACCGGCACCTCGCCCGGCGACATTGGCCCAGGGCACGCCGATCTCGTCGAGGGCCGCGTACACACCGGTGGTGTCGAGCCCGTCGGCTGTTTCGAACACGATGGTCCGCAGATCGGAACTGTGCAGACGTGCGCAGACCCGGTCGTAGACGTCCGGTGGGTCACCGGAATCGGGTAGCAGAAGCACGCTGTGCTGGGTTACCGGCCCGTCCACCCGCACCGTCCAGTCCCGGTCACCGACCGCGATGCGCCGAGATTCCATGCCGGTTGACGCTACACCGCCCGCCCGGGCACGGGGTGCGTCCGGGTCGGACAGCGCAGAGATCGTGACACGGCGCCGGGGGCGGCGACCGTCCCGCTCAGCTCGTGCCCGACAGCGCTTCCAGCGTGGAACCGACACCGGGCAGGCCGACCGGGACCCCCTCGGTCAGCAGCCGCTCCAGTTCGGCGATATCCAGGTGCTCGGACACCAGATCGGCCAGCAGATCGAGTTGCGCGGCGCGCACGGCCGCCACCCGCGTCCCGGGTGCCACGGTGAATCCGGTGCGGCCGGCGCACCGGGCGACGGTGGTGAGCCAGTTCCGGCGGAATTCGTCGGATTCCAGCAGCCCGTGCAGGTGGGTGCCCCAGACCGCGCCCCGGACGGCACCTTCGGCGACAGATTCCCCGGGCGGGGGCCCCGCCGCACCCGCGGCCGGGCCGGCGTCCGCCCAGCCGGTCAGGTGCAGCCAGGGATCCTCGCCGGTACGCCGGACGTACCCGTGGTGGATCTCATAGCCGCTCGCCGCCGTACCGGCCGGTACCGGCCCCGCGCCGGGAGCACTCACCGCCGTCG
>JABFXT010000289.1 GCA_013361595.1 Nocardia sp.
GGCGCGGCGAAATCGGGGACGGGGTGACCCGCTCGGTCACACCGTTCGTCTGCTGCCGCTCGTAGCTCGGCTGTTTCGGAGTGGTCAATGGGAATCCTCGGATCCGTTCTTTGCCGCCGATATGGGATTACTGCTCGGGAGAACCGCCGCCGTCGATCTGCTCGGGCTCGTCGGCGTTACGTGCGATCGCAAGCAAGGTATCGCCCTCGCCGAGGTTCATCAATCGCACGCCCTTGGTCTGCCTACCGGCCTTGCGCACCTGCCGGGCGGCAGTACGGATAACGCCTCCATTGGAGGTGATCGCATACAGCTCGTCGTCGTCGTCGACGATCAGTGCCCCCACCAGGGTGCCACGACGGGTGTCGTACTGGATCGTCAATACACCTTTTCCACCACGACCCTGGGCGGTGTACTCCTCGATGGCGGTCCGCTTGGCGTATCCGCCCGACGTCGCCACCAGCAGATATGTCCCGTCCCGGACCACATTGAGCGACAGCAGGGCGTCCTCGGCGTTGAACCGCATGCCCTGCACGCCGGATGTCGCGCGGCCCATCGGGCGCAATGCCTCGTCGGTGGCCGAGAAGCGGATCGACTGCCCCTGCGCCGAGACCAGCAGCAGATCGTCCTCGGCCGAACACAGTACGGCGCCGACCAATTCGTCGTTGTCGCGCAGATTCACCGCGACGATGCCGCCGCTGCGGTTGGAATCGAAATCGACCAACCGCGATTTCTTGACCAGGCCCTTCTGCGTGGCGAGCACCAGATAGGCGGCATCTTCGTAGGACTTGATCCGGATGACCTGGGCGATCTTCTCGTCCGGCTGGAAAGCCAGCAGATTCGCCACGTGCTGACCGCGGGCGGTGCGATTGGCCTCCGGCAATTCATAGGCCTTGGCCCGGTACACGCGGCCCTTATTGGTGAAGAACAACAACCAGTCGTGGGTCGAGGTCACGAAGAAGTGCCGGACGATATCGTCCTGCTTCAGTCCCGCGCCCTGCACACCTTTACCGCCGCGCTTCTGACTGCGGTACAGGTCGGTCTTGGTGCGCTTGGCGTACCCGGTCTCGGTGATCGTGACGACCACGTCCTCGCGGGCGATCAGATCCTCGTCGGCGACATCGCCGTCGGCCGAGATGATCTGGGTGCGCCGGTCGTCGCCGTACCGCTCGACGATCTCGGCGAGCTCGTCCTTGACGATCGTGCGCTGCCGCTCCGGCTTCTCCAGAATGTCCTTCAGATCGGCGATCTCGGCCTCGAGTTTGGCGAGTTCGTCGACGATCTTCTGCCGCTCCAGTGCCGAGAGGCGCCGCAACTGCATATCCAGGATCGCGGTGGCCTGGGTCTCGTCGATATCGAGCAGTTCCATCAGCCCGGTGCGCGCGGTGTCGGTATTGGCCGACCGGCGGATCAGCGCGATGACCTCGTCCAGCAGATCCAGCGCCTTGACCAGGCCACGCAGGATGTGGGCCCGCTCCTCCGCCTTGCGGAGCAGGTACCGGGTGCGCCGGACGATCACTTCCAGTTGATGGTTCACATACAGCCGGAGCATCTGATCCAGCCGCAGGGTGCGTGGTACGCCCTCGACGATGGACAGCATGTTCGCGCCGAAGCTGGTCTGCAGCTGGGTGTGCTTGTACAGGTTGTTCAGCACGACCTTGGCGATCGCGTCACGTTTGACCGTGACGACGATGCGCATACCCACGCGGTCCGACGATTCGTCGTGGATATCGGCGACGCCCGCGATCCGGCCGTCCTTGACCTGTTCGGCGATCGCGTTGATGAAGTTGTCGGTGTTGACCTGGTAAGGCAGTTCGGTGATGACGATCGTGGTGCGCCCGCGGACATCCTCTTCGATCTCCACCACGCCGCGCATCCGGATGGAACCGCGACCGGTGGTGTAGGCGTCGTGGATGCCCTGGGAACCGACGATCAGGCCGGAGGTCGGGAAGTCGGGACCCTTCACCCGTTCCATACAGGCGGCGAGGGTGGCTTCCTCGTCCGCCTCGTGATTGTCCAGGATCCAGTAGATGGCCGCGGCCAGCTCGTTGAGATTGTGCGGCGGGATATTGGTCGCCATGCCGACCGCGATACCGTTGCTGCCGTTCATCAGCATATTCGGCACCCGGCTGGGCAGAACTACCGGTTCCTGGGTCTTACCGTCGTAGTTGGGGATGAAATCGACCGTGTCGTGGTCGATCTCCCGCAACAACTCCATGGCCAGCGGGGTGAGCCGGCATTCGGTGTAGCGCATGGCGGCGGCGCCGTCGTTGCCCCGGCTGCCGAAGTTGCCCTGGCCGTCGACCAGCGGGTACCGCATTGCCCACGGCTGGGCCATCCGGACCAGGGTGTCGTAGATGGCCGAGTCGCCGTGCGGATGGTAGTTACCCATGGTGTCGGCCACCGGCCGGGCTGATTTCACATAGCTGCGATCGGGCCGGTAACCGTTGTCGTGCATCGCGTAGAGGATGCGGCGGTGCACCGGTTTGAGGCCGTCCCGCACCTCGGGCAGCGCTCGGCCCACGATCACGCTCATGGCGTAATCGATGTAGCTGTTCTGCATCTCCTGCTGGATATCGACCGGCTCGATCCGGTCGCCCGCGCTCTCCGGCGGCAGCGTGGTGTCGGTCATGCAATCTCCTAGGTACTGACGGAATACGGCGGATCACCCGCGCGAGCGCGCTGTGCGTAGCGCGCGAATGCGCTGCGGGTGCGACCAACCGCCCCTATACGTCGAGGAAGCGGACGTCCTTGGCATTACGGGTGATGAAGCTGCGGCGGGCCGCGACGTCTTCGCCCATGAGGACGCTGAACAGCTCGTCGGCGGCGGCCGCGTCGTCCAACGTCACCTGACGGAGCACACGGACCGACGGGTCCATGGTGGTTTCCCACAGCTCCTTCGGGTTCATCTCGCCGAGACCCTTGTACCGCTGGATACCGTCGTCCTTGTTGATCTTCTTACCGGCCGCCAGCCCGGCCTCGAGCAGACCGTCACGTTCGCGGTCGGAGTAGGCGAACTCCGGATCGACGCGATGCCATTTCAGCTTGTACAGCGGCGGCTGCGCCAGGAACACGTGACCGTGCTCGATGAGCGGGCGCATGAAACGGAACAGCAGCGTCAGCAGCAGGGTGGAGATGTGCTGCCCGTCGACGTCGGCGTCGGCCATCAGCACGATCTTGTGATACCGCAGCTTGGCGATATCGAACTCGTCGTGGATACCGGTGCCGAACGCCGTGATGATCGACTGGACCTCGGCGTTCTTGAGGACCTTGTCGATCCGGGCCTTCTCGACGTTGATGATCTTTCCGCGCAGCGGCAGGATCGCCTGGTACATCGAATCGCGGCCCGATTTGGCCGAGCCACCGGCGGAGTCGCCCTCGACGATGTAGATCTCGGATTTCACCGGATCCTTGGACCGGCAGTCGGCCAGCTTGCCCGGCAGGCCGCCGATATCGGTCGCGCTCTTACGCCGGACCAGCTCACGGGCCTTACGCGCGGCGACCCGGGCCTGCGCCGAGGACACCGCCTTGTTGACGATGGTCTTGGCATCCGCCGGATTGGCCTCGAACCAGTGCCCGAGGTGTTCGTTGCAGGCACGCTGCACGAACGACTTCACCTCGGTGTTCCCGAGTTTGGTCTTGGTCTGGCCCTCGAACTGGGGCTCGCTGACCTTGACGCTCACGATGGCGGCCAGACCCTCGCGGATATCGTCACCGGTGAGGTTGCCGTCTTTCTCCTTGAGGAGTTTCTTCTCCTTGGCGTACCGGTTGACCACGGTGGTCAGCGCCGCCCGGAAGCCCTCCTCGTGCGTACCGCCCTCATGGGTGTTGATGGTGTTCGCGAAGGTGTGCACCGATTCGGAGTAGCCCGAGTTCCACTGCATCGCGACCTCGAGCTCGTGCCCGGGCCCCTTACCGTTGAACGAGACCACCGAGTTGTGGATGGGCTGCTTCGTCCGGTTGATATGCCGCACGAAATCCTCGAGACCGCCGGGATAGTGGTACGTGCGGCTCTTCACCTTGTGCTCGGCCGGCGGCGTTTCGCCGTCGTCGTGCTTGGGCGCCTCGGCGGTTTCGCTGACCACCTCGTCGGTGACCTCGGTAGCGCTGACGCGCTCGTCGGTCAACACGATGGTCAGGCCCTTGTTCAGGAAGGCCATCTCCTGCAGGCGCCGCGATACCGTCTCGAAGTTGTAGGTCGTGGTCTCGAAAACCGCCGGATCGGCCCAGAACCGGATGGTGGTTCCCGTGGCCTTCGTCGGCTCGCCCTGGACCAGCTGTCCCGGGACAGCGTCCTTGTAGGTTTGGCTCCAGTGGTAGCCGTCGGTGTCGATCTCGGCTTCGAGCCGGCTGGACAGCGCATTGACCACCGAGATGCCGACACCGTGCAGACCACCGGAGACGGCGTAGGAATCGGAGTCGAACTTACCGCCGGCATGCAGCTGGGTCATGACGACTTCGATGGTCGGGATGCCCTGGGCGTGCATGGCCACCGGAATACCGCGGCCGTCGTCGACGACCTGTACGCCACCGTCGGCGAGGAGGGTGACCTCGACCTTGGTGGCGTGGCCGGCCATCGCCTCGTCGACCGAGTTGTCCACGACCTCCCAGATCAGGTGATGCAGGCCGCGCTCACCCGTGGAGCCGATGTACATGCCCGGGCGCATCCGCACCGCCTCGAGGCCTTCCAGGACCTTGATGGAGGAGGCACCGTAGTCCTGCTTTTCCGATGCGCTCGTGCCTGATGCTTTGGAGTCTTTGGCAGCCACTGGTCGGTAGCTCTCCTTACTTGCTGATCCCCGGACGGCGGTCGGACAGCGCACGTGGGCCCGGGACCGATCAGAGGGCTGCACACAACGCGCCGAGGGTATCGCCGCTGATTTACGTTTCCATCCTACTTCGCGGCCCAACTTACAGTGCACCTGCGACACCCCTGACGGCTTCCTGGATGCGAGAAATCGGACCGGCACGGGTCCCCTCGCGATCCGGCCCTTCCGAAGCAGCAGATTCGGCCTGAGAGTTCACCGAGGGGTGGGGGCGGAAAAACCGGGCCGTGTTCCACGTGAAACCGGACCTACCCGTAGGTGTCGCGCGGCCCGCGACCACGGACATGACGTTGCCCTTTACGCCAGCTGGGTGCCGTCGGGCCGGTGATACGCAGCGAGCGGACGACGCCGGGACCCACCGCCGCGCTGATCTTCGCCAGCAACTGCGCCTGCAACAGACGCAACTGGGTGGCCCAGGCCGTGGATTCGGCAGCGATACCGAGCACGCCGTTCTCGAGGCTCACCGGTTTCGCGTGCGCGGCGATGTCCTCCCCGACCACACCCGGCCAATGACCGAAAACCGTGCCCTCGGCCACTTTGGTGGACCATCCGCGGCTACGCGCGATCGAGGTGGCGAGCTTGGACAGCGGCTGCGGATCGCGGTCGTCCGGCCGGGGGCCGGACCAGCCGGTACGGCGGCGGCCGGCGGAGCGGTTACCCCGCCGCGGCGAGGACCGCCCCTGGCCGACGGATTTTCCACTGGCGCGCGCCGCCGCCCGGGCCTCCTCCAGCGCCCGGCGGGCAAGGTCGATCCCGCGCAGCTCCGGTTCGGTCGGGGGCGTCGTGCCACCGGGCAGTCCGGGCTGGTCGGTCATCGCTGCTCCACTCACCGGTACGAGTTATCCCCAGGTTCGACCGGTTTTTCCTCAGGCTGTGCACATCCGGCTTCCGAACTGCGGCACTGCGGTACCCGAATCGGACCGAAGCCCGATCCAGGGGGTAAATGACCAGTTCAGGATGGGTATTTCGAGTGCCGGTGCCGGTTGTCACCGAGTGGA
>JABFXT010000335.1 GCA_013361595.1 Nocardia sp.
GTGGGGCCCGGTGCGCGCCCGGTCTTGTAGTCCACCACCCGTAGTTCGCCGGTGGGCGCCACGTCGATCCGGTCCACGAAGCCGCGGAGCGGGGCGCCGTCGGGCAGGATCACCTCGAGCCGGGTTTCGCACGATTCGGGTTCGAAGCGGCGCGGATCCTCGAGTCGGTAGTAGGTGCGTACCAGGGCCCGGACTTCGTCGAGAAAGGCGGCGACATCGAGACCACCGGCGAGCAGGTCGGCCGCTTCGGGTCGTTCGGTGAGCACGCGCGCCCAGGCCGGTTCGGCGTCTTCGAGGACGGCGTGCACCACGGTGCCGCGAACCGCCTGCCTGGTCGGCGGCTCCGGTATCCGATCGACGGTGCGCAGCCGGTACTTCAGTGGGCATTGTTTGAAATCGGCTGCGCGCGAAGGGGACAGCGCCGGGCGGGCGGAGACCGGTCCCGGCTCTGGACCGGAATCGGCCGGGGGCGTGCTGGGTGGCGCGGACATACCTGGCAGGCTATCCGGCGGCACCGACACGGTGCCGCGCCCGGTGATCGGCCGGGCCGCAGTCCTCATCGTGAACGGAGATCCATGACGGCCAGACGGACCGGGCCATTCGTCGTCGGCGACCGGGTGCAGCTGACCGACGCCAAGGGCAGGCTGTACACGGTGCTGCTGGAAGCGGGTAAACAGTTCCACACCCATCGCGGCGCCATCGATCACGACGAACTGATCGGCGCCGACGAGGGCACCCTCGCCCATTCGAACAACGGCACCCCCTACCTGGCCCTGCGTCCGCTGCTCACCGATTACGTGATGTCCATGCCGCGCGGAGCGGCGGTGATCTACCCCAAGGACGCCGCGCAGATCGTGCACGAGGGCGATATGTTCCCCGGTGCCCGGGTGCTGGAGGCGGGTGCGGGTTCGGGCGCGCTGACCTGCTCGCTGCTGCGCGCGGTGGGGCCGGACGGGGCCGTGGTGTCCTACGAGATCCGCGAGGACCATGCCGAGCACGCCGTCCGCAATGTGGAGCGTTTCTTCGGCGAACGGCCTGCGAACTGGCAGCTCACCGTGGGCGATGTGGCCGATTACGACGGGGAGCGGGTGGATCGCGCGATCCTGGACATGCTGGCGCCCTGGGATGCGCTACCCGCCGTATCGCGGGCGATCGTGCCCGGCGGGGTGCTGATCGTGTACGTGGCGACGGTGACCCAGCTCTCCCGGCTGGTGGAGGCCCTGCGTGAGCAGCAGTGCTGGACCGAACCGCGCTCCTGGGAGTCGATGGTGCGCGGCTGGCACGTGGTGGGCCTGGCGGTACGGCCGGAACACCGGATGCAGGGCCATACGGCCTTCCTGGTGAGCGCACGGCGGCTGGCCGAGGGTGTGGTGACCCCGAAACCGCAGCGCCGTCCGTCGAAGGGCTGAGCGGGTGTTACGAACGGCCGCGGGACCACGGGAACGCCGGATACACCGGCGGCTCCGTGGTCCCGCGGGCTCGTGGGCCTAGGCCGGCGAGCAGGGGATCTGGGCGAAGCCGAACAGTACGCAGGCGCTGGCATCGGAGAGCTTCCAGGTGCCGTCCTCGTGCTCCCAGGTCATCGGCATGGGCGGTGCGCTCTGGCCGCTGGGGCTGGTGATGGTGGTCTGCCCGGTGGCGGTGTCGCCGTCGACGGTGATCTCGCCGACCTCGAAGGCGATCCCGCGATATGTCTGGAGGGCGGCGTTGAGCTTCTCGAGGAGGTCCCGGCGGTTCTCGCCGTCGTCGATCAGCTTCACCTTCTCGTCCACCGGGACATCCGGGTTTGTGATCTGCTCGAGGTTGGACTGTAGGCTCTGCGCGGTGGGCGCCTCCGCGGTATCCCCGTGGTCGTGATCGTGCTCTGTAGCGCTCGTTGTGGCCGCGGCACTGCCGGCGGCAGTGCTGCTCGCGGCTGTCCCCGAGCCGTCGTCGTCGGACCCGCAGGCCGTCAGGCCCAGCGCCAGTGCGGCGGCTGCGGCTGTAGCCGCCGCGACGCGGGACAACCGCAGTGTCCGTGCGGGAAGTTGCATAGCTGGCAACCTTTCGGCTAGTCGGTGAGCATGCCCACCGTAAATGGGTTAGGGCAGGCTAACATGGTTTGACCAGCATACGGCCGCGGACCAGATGTGATCACGACGAAATCGTGTCGGACAGCGCAAACGGGCCGCGCCCGGTAGCGTTGGTAGACCGGGACTGGGAGGAGCAGCACATGAGCCCCATCGAGAATTCGGATTCGGCGGCCTGGAGAGAACTCGAGGCAGTACGCGCCGAAGCGGCTGCACTCCGGAGGCAACTCGCCGACTCACCGGATCGCTCACGGGAATTGGAAGCCCGTATCGATTCGCTGACCATTCGCAACACCAAGCTGATGGATACCCTGAAGGAAGCGCGGCAGCAACTCGTCGCGTTGCGTGAGGAGGTCGACCGGCTCGGTCAGCCACCGAGCGGTTACGGGATTCTGATCGGGGTGTACGAGGATCAGACCGTCGACGTCTTCACCTCCGGCCGCAAGATGCGATTGACCTGCTCGCCGAACATCGACACCACGACGCTGGCCTACGGCCAGACCGTCCGCCTCAACGAGGCGCTGACGGTGGTCGAGGCCGGGATGTTCGACGCGATCGGGGAGATCGGCACGCTGCGGGAGATCCTCGACGGAGGCCGCCGCGCGCTCGTCGTCGGGCATGCCGACGAGGAGCGGGTGGTCTGGTTGTCCGGGCCCCTGACCAAGCTCGCCGATGCCGACGATCTGGAAGATCCGGACTCCCCGATCCGCAAATTGCGGCCGGGCGATTCGCTGCTGGTCGACACCAAGGCCGGATTCGCCTTCGAGCGCATCCCCAAGGCCGAGGTCGAGGATCTGGTGCTGGAGGAGGTGCCCGATGTCGGCTACGAGGACATCGGTGGTCTCGGCCGCCAGATCGAGCAGATCCGTGACGCCGTGGAGCTGCCCTTCCTGCACAAGGACCTCTTCCGCGAGTACGCGCTGCGCCCGCCCAAGGGTGTGCTGCTCTACGGTCCGCCCGGCTGCGGTAAGACGCTGATCGCCAAGGCGGTGGCGAATTCACTGGCCAAGAAGATCGCCGAAGCCCGCGGCGAGGATGCCAAGGAAGCGAAGTCCTACTTCCTGAACATCAAGGGTCCCGAGCTGCTGAACAAGTTCGTCGGCGAGACCGAACGCCATATCCGGATCATCTTCCAGCGGGCCCGTGAGAAGGCGTCGGAAGGTACGCCGGTGATCGTGTTCTTCGACGAGATGGACTCGATCTTCCGGACCCGTGGTTCCGGTGTCTCGTCGGATGTGGAGACGACCGTGGTCCCGCAGCTGCTGAGCGAGATCGACGGCGTGGAGGGTCTGGAGAACGTCATCGTCATCGGCGCCTCCAACCGTGAGGACATGATCGACCCCGCGATCCTGCGGCCCGGCCGGCTGGACGTGAAGATCAAGATCGAGCGGCCGGACGCCGAATCCGCGCAGGACATCTTCTCCAAGTACCTCACCGAGGGGCTGCCGCTGCACGCGGACGATCTCGAGGAGTTCAAGGGCGACAAGGTGGCCTGCGTCCGGGCGATGATCGAGCGGGTCGTGGACCGGATGTACGCAGAGAGCGAGGACAACCGCTTCCTGGAGGTCACCTACGCCAACGGTGACAAGGAGGTCCTGTACTTCAAGGACTTCAACTCCGGTGCGATGATCCAGAACATCGTGGACCGGTCCAAGAAGTACGCCATCAAGGCAGTCCTGGACACCGGTAATCCGGGTCTGCGGATCCAGCATCTCTACGATTCGATCGTGGACGAGTTCTCCGAGAACGAGGACCTGCCCAACACCACGAATCCGGATGACTGGGCCCGTATCTCGGGTAAGAAGGGCGAGCGGATCGTCTACATCCGCACGCTGGTCACCGGGAAGAACGCGAGTGCCAGCCGGGCGATCGATACCGAATCGAATACCGGCCAGTACCTGTAAGAACCGGCAAAGCCGCCGAGGCCGCGTCCCCTTCGGGGCGCGGCCTCGGTCGTGTCGGGTACCTCTTCGGGTGGATCCCGGGTACACCGCGAAGGGCAGCGCCGGCCCGTCATTGTGCGCCCGGAATCGTCCGGTGGACCGACGCCGCCGGGGTCCGGTCGCGGATATGTTCCGAGGGCCCGGTTCACGAAGCCCAGGAGTACCCGTGACCACGAAAACCGATACCGTCGCCGCGACCTCGGACGAACTCGCCGTTCCCCGGTTCGCCACGGGTCCCGTATTCGGGGTCGCCGCGTTCGCCGCCGTCGTGCTGGTGCTCTCGGCGACCCGTTACGGCTATTTCGGCGACGAGCTGTACTTCCTGGCCGCGGGCCGGCGGTTGTCGTTCGGCTACGCCGATCAAGGGCCGGTACTGCCGCTGCTCGCGGCGTTCGCCGATACCGTCGCTCCGGGTTCGCTGGTGGTTCTGCGGTTGCCGGCGATCGTCGTCACCGTGGCTGCCGTGGTGATCAGCGCGACGATCGCGCGGGAGTTGGGCGGTGGTCGTGCCGCCCAGCTGCTGACCGCGGTGGGATACGTGACCTCGCCCTTCCTGCTCATGCAGGCCAAGAATCTGTCCACCAATGCCATCGATTCCGCGCTGTGGGTTCTGATCACCTGGCTGGTCGTGCGCTGGGTCCGGACCCGCCGGGACGGGTTGCTGCTGGCCGCCGCGGTGGTCACCGCAATCGATATGCAGGTGAAATGGCTGATCCCGTTCTTCTGGATCGCGGTGGCGATCAGCTCGGCGGTCCTGGGTCCCCGGGAGCTGGTGCGCCGGCCGCTGCTGTGGGCGGGTGGCCTGATCGTGCTGCTGGTCTCGCTTCCCACCTTGATCTGGCAGAACGGTCACGGCTGGCCGCAGCTCGGGCTGGGCGCGGCGGTACGCGCGGAACAGCAGTTCACCGGCGGCCCGGCGGGGTTCGTACCGCTCGCTGTGCTCATCGCGGGTGCGCTCGGTGCGGTCCTGCTGTGCTACGGCCTCTGGGCGCTGCTACGGCACGAAACGCTGCGCCCGTACCGATTTCTCGGCGCCGCCACGGTGCTGCTGCTCGTGGTCTTCCTGGTCTCCGGCGGCCGTGTCTACTATCTGGCCGGGATGTACGGAGTGATATTCGCGGCCGGCGCCGTGGGCCTGGTGGCGTCCGTGCGGCGCACCGGATCGCGCCGACGCCGGCGCGTACTCGTCGGATCCGGGGCGGCGCTGGTCGTGCTGTCGCTCGTGCTGATCGCGGGGTCCACGCCCTGGCGGGATCCCGGCGATATCGCCCCGCCGGCCGGCGATACCGAGGCCGCGATGAACATCGGATTATTCGGTGAATTCGGCTGGCCCGAGCTCGCGACGGCGGTGGTGGCCGCCCACCGGTCGCTGACTCCCGCGGAGCAGGCGCGGTCGGCGGTGATCACGGGGAGCTACTGGCAGGCCGGGGCATTGGACCAGCTGGCACGTGCGGACCTGCCCGCGGTGTACAGCCCGGCGCGCGGTTTCGGATATTTCGGCGCACCCGCGGATTCGGCCACCACCATGGTGTGTGTCGGTGGTGACGAGGACCGGCTGCGGGCCCAGTTCGCGACCCTCGAGCCGATCGGGCGCGTCGACACCCGGCTCGGTTTCCTCGACAACACTCGTGATGTCACGCTGTGGAAATGCGCGCAGCCGCGGCGGCCGTGGGCGCAGGTGTGGCCGGAATGGATGCATCTGTAGCGGACTACGCTCGCTGCCATGAGCACTCCGGAAACCGAGATCTGGCACAACCCGCGCTGCAGTAAGAGCCGGGCGGCCGTGGCACACCTGGATACCGCC
>JABFXT010000634.1 GCA_013361595.1 Nocardia sp.
TGTGGCGACCGCGGCGGTCGCCTGGTGCTGAGGCCGGGTGACGTTGTGGAACCGGGGAATGCGGAGTCGGCGTGGACCGTGCGCACCGGCCGCGCACGATCGCTGCGGGCGGGTGACGCCGCGGTGTGGGTGGGCTGTTATTCGAGGGTGGGGTGAATATGTTTCAGATCACAATGATCTGGGCGGGGCGAGACGTCGGTGTGCCGAGGGGCGCCGAAGTGTCATGTACTCTCGGTTACATCTAAAAGGTGGGTCCGTCATGATCGGCGACGACCCCGGCACGAACAGACGAGGAACGCAATGACGCGGCATGTCGACGTACTCATCATCGGAGCCGGTCTGTCCGGTATCGATGTGGCCTGCCACCTGGAGAAAGAGAACACCGGCCGCAGCTACGCCATTCTGGAGCGCCGTACCGCGGTCGGCGGAACCTGGGATCTGTTCCGCTACCCGGGCATACGTTCGGACTCCGATATGTACTCGTTCGGCTACGGCTTCCGGCCCTGGCGCGGTACCCGCATGCTCGCCGACGGTGCCGGTATCCGCCGCTATATCGGGGAGACAGCCGACGAATACGGCGTGACACCCAATATCCACTTCGGCCGCAAGGTCGTCTCGGCGAGCTGGTCCGGCGCGGACAACCGGTGGACGGTCCGGGCGCTCGACGAGGCGACCGGCGACGAGGAGGTGTGGACCGGCACCTTCCTGGTCGGCGCCACCGGCTACTACGACTACGACACGGGCCACCGGCCGTCGTTCCCCGGCGAGGACGCGTTCACCGGCCGGATCGTGCATCCCCAGCACTGGCCCGAGGATCTGGACTACCGGGACAAGAAGGTGGTCGTGATCGGTAGCGGTGCCACCGCCATCACTCTGGTGCCCTCGATGGTCGGCGAGGCCGCGCATGTGACCATGCTGCAGCGTTCGCCCACCTATATCGCCTCCATTCCCGGCGAGGACCCGGTGGCGCTGGGAATGACCAAGGTCGGTTCGCCCGCCGGGCTCACCTATCAGGTCGGGCGAGCCCGCAATATCGCGGTGCAGCAGGCCAGTTACCAGCTGTCGCGCCGACAGCCGAAGCTGGCTCGGCAGATGTTCCTGAAGTGGGTGCGGCTGGCGGTGGGGCCGGGCGTGGACATGCGCCATTTCACCCCCGAGTACGCACCGTGGGACCAGCGTCTCTGCGTCGTCCCCGACGGCGACCTGTTCCGAGCGCTGCGCCGCGGCGACGCCTCGGTGGTCACCGACACCATCGACACGTTCACCGAGAACGGGATCCGGGTGTCCTCGGGTTAGGAGATCGAGGCCGATATCGTCGTCACCGCCACCGGGCTGAAGATTCAGATCCTGGGCGGTGTCGCCCTCGATATCGACGGTGAACCGGTGGTGACCCGGGACCGGGTCATGTACAAGGGGTCGCTGCTCGACGGGATTCCCAACGCGCTGATGGTCCTCGGGTACACCAACGCTTCCTGGACCCTCAAGGCCGATCTGGCCGCCGAGTACTTCAGCCGGGTACTCAACCGGATGCGGGACAAGGGATACACCCGGTTCGTGGTTCGCGCCCAGGACTCCGATCGCTCGGAGGTCTCGGTGATGGGCGGCGCGCTGAGTTCCGGCTATATCCAGCGCGGGGACGCGGTGATGCCGCGACAAGGTACCGGGGGCCCGTGGAAGGTGGTCAACAGCTACTTCCGGGACCGCGCGTACCTGCGCAGGAGTCCGATCGAAGACGGCATCCTGACCTTCACCGACCGCACCGGGGCCGAAACCGCCGGCCCCGGGCGCCGACCCCGTGCTGCGGTGGGCCGGCTACCACTGATCGGGACCCGTTCCGCCTGACGCGGGCGCGGGGTGGGAGTCGGTGTGGGCGGCACCGGCCCGCGGCTGGGTAGTTTGATCTCATGAGCGAGCGGTTGGTGATCGTCGGCGGGGACGCTACGGGGATGTCGGCGGCCGCCCAGGCGCGGCGTTTCCGGGATGCCTCGGAGCTCGAGATCGTGGTGTTCGAACGCGGGCACTTCACCTCCTACTCCGCCTGCGGGATCCCGTACTGGGTGGGGGGCCATGTGCGCGAACGCGACGATCTCATCGCCCGCACACCCGCGGAACACCGGGCCCGCGGAATCGATGTGCGCCTGCGCAACGAGGTCGTGGAACTCGATGTGCCGGGCGGCCGGTTGCGCAGCCACGACGCGGCCACCGGTATCGAGACCTGGACGGACTACGACCACCTCGTCCTGGCGACGGGTGCGCGGCCGATCCGCCCCGCGCTGCCCGGTATCGACGCACCCGGAGTGCACGGGGTGCAGACCCTCGACGACGGCGAGGCATTGATCGCCGCGCTCTCGGCCGGGACCGGCCGCGAGGCCGTCGTGGTGGGAGCGGGCTATATCGGTGTCGAAATGGCCGAGGCGCTGATCCGGCGTGGATACCGGGTCACCGTCGTGCACAGCGGCGCCGAGCCGATGTCGACACTCGACCCGGATATGGGTGCCCTGGTGCGTACCGCCCTGCGCGGTCTGGATGTGACGGTGATCGGCGAGAGCGAGGTCACCGGGATCCGTACCGGAGACGACGGGCACGCCCGCGCCGTGGTGGCCGCGGGTCGGGAGTACCCGGCGGATGTGGTGGTTCTCGGAATCGGGGTGGTTCCGGAGACGACACTCGCCGCCGCGGCCGGACTCCCACTCGGCGACCACGGCGGATTGCTGACCGATACGGCCATGCGAGTGCTCGGGCACGAGAACATCTGGGCGGGCGGGGACTGTGTGGAAGTCCTGGACCTGGTGTCCGGGATGCGCAGGCATATCGCGCTCGGCACCCACGCGAACAAGCACGGCCAGATCATCGGCGCCAATATCGGCGGCGGTTATGCGACCTTCCCCGGTGTGGTCGGCACCGCGGTCAGCAAGGTCTGCGATCTCGAGGTGGCGCGAACGGGCTTGCGGGAGAAGGACGCCCGGGCCGCGGGCCTGCAATACGTCACGGCCACGATCGAATCCACCAGCCGGGCCGGGTATCTCCCGGACGCGCCCCGGATGACGGTCAAGATGCTGGCCGAGCGCGTCACCGGGCGGCTGCTCGGGGTGCAGATCGTGGGTCGGGAGGGCGCGGGGAAGCGGGTCGATATCGCCGCGGTGGCACTGACCGCGCGAATGACGGTGGCGCAGATGACCACACTGGATCTGGGATACGCGCCACCCTTCTCACCGGTGTGGGATCCGGTGCTGGTGGCGGCGCGCAAAGCGGTGCGTGCGGTGGGGGAACGCGGGTGAACTCGCTCGCCGACATACCGCGTACTATCTTCGATCGTCAGCACGGAACGGGTCGAGCGAAGGGGGACGGTGTGCGGACCCGAGATATCCGGTATATCCGGATTCGCGAGCACCGGAAACTACTCATGAATATGGCGGCTGGATGAACCCTGACGCGAACGCCGGCGGCGCCGACCCGGCGGACATTCTCGACGCGGTGACCGAACCGGTCCCGCGGGTACGGGAAACGATGGATACCCGCCGCCGCGCCGCGGCCACCGAGGCCACCGTGCCGCGGCAATCGCTGGCGTCCGGTATCCACCGGGTCACACTGCCCGACGACGAATTCGCCGAGGTGGTCTGCGTGAACTGCGGTACGCAGAGCCGGGGACCACGTTGTCCCACCTGCGAGCATCCGCATCGTGTCCAGGACCGGTTCGAGGCCGATCTCGGTATCGCGGGCCTGGTCACCGATCGCGGGATCCTGCATGCGCGCAACGAGGATGCCGTGGCCGCGGCGGTGGTCCCGGACGACAACGGGCAGCCGGAGACCATCGTGCTGGTGGTCTGCGACGGAGTCTCGTCCTCGCCGGACCCGCAGGCGGCCTCGGGGACCGCGGTCCGGACCGGGGTGGACGCCTGTCTGGCGGCGCTGGCCGGCGATCGCACCGCCGAGGAGGCGACCGCCGCGGGGATGGCGGCCGCGTCGGAGGCGGTCCGCAATCTCGTCGGCCCGGACGGGGACGCGCCGTCGTGCACCTACGTCTCCGCGATCGTGCGCACCGAGCCCGGGGGCCGGATATCGGTCACCGTGTCGAATATCGGGGACAGTCGCGCCTACTGGCTGGCGGCCGGTGATCCGGCGGCCGAGCAACCGGCCCGGCCCGGCCACCCCGGGCTGCTCGAAGGGGCGCAGAAGCTCACCGTGGACGACTCCTGGGCGCAGACGCTCGTCGAAGCGGGCGCCATGGACGAGCGGGCCGCGATGGCCGATCCGCGGGCGCATACGCTCATGCGCTGGCTGGGCGCCGACGCCGGTCAGCAGCCTTGGTCCGCGGACAGTATCCGCACCTATTACGCGGACACTCCGGGCGTGCTGCTGCTGTGCACCGACGGGTTGTGGAACTATCTGCCCGGTCCGGCGGATCTGGCCCGGCGGGTGCTCGGTGTGCCGATCACCGAGGGCGCGCGGGCACTCGTGGACTACGCGGTCGTCTGCGGTGGCAGCGATAACATCACGGTCGCGCTGACGCCCGTCGCCGGCGCCTGAGAACACGACAGCCGCCTCCGGCAAACTCCGGGCAATGTCCCGGAGGGGTGGGCTCGCCGTCGGTCCCCGGTGGCCGGCGCGGCGGAGATCCGGACATCCGCTGTGTTTGCAAAACTGCGAAGTCGGGTACAAGACGGGAAAGCCGGTGCGGACACCGAAGGCCGCGCCGGGGAGAGCACGTACGCACCTACCGCAAGGAGGTTCGTCATGAAGGGTGGCCTGTCCGCCGCTCCCGGAACAACCATGGTCACCACGAATCATGAGGTCATCCGCCAGTGGGCCCAGCGGCGCGGTGCGAATCCGGCGACGACACCCGGCAGTCAGTACGACAGTGAGGTGGGGGTCCTGCGGCTGGACTTCCCGCACTACGGTGGCGCGGTCCTGCAGCCGGTCAGCTGGGCCGACTGGCTCGCCACGTTCGACGCCCGCAAGCTGAACTTCCGATACCAGGAACTGCGCCCCGACGGGACGCCCAGCAATTTCTTCCGGCTGGAGCGGGTGGACGAAATCTGAACGTGAGGCATTTCACTCTGGGGGTTTACCCGGCAGGCCTTCTGGCTATTCGTATAACCGAAAGGTTGCTCGAGTAAGCTGAGTAGCGGGCTGTCGCGTCGGTACGGGGATGCGAAAACCCGCACCGCGGCACGCCACGTGCGTCTGCAAGGGATTGAATATTGAGCGCGAACCTGATGATCGTGGAAGACGACGACAGGGTCAGAGGCGCCCTGCGCCTCGCCATGGAGGACGAGGGCTACGACGTCGCGGAGGCCGAGGAGGCCGAAGCCGCGCTCACTCACCTGCGCACGATCGGTGTACCCGATGTGATGATCGTCGACCTGATGCTCGGCGGGATGGACGGGTTCACCTGCATCCGCGAGATCCGCCGTGACCACGACGTCCCGATCATCGTGGTGAGCGCCCGCGACGACACCCACGATGTGGTGGCCGCGCTCGAGGCCGGCGCGGACGATTTCGTCACCAAGCCCTTCGAGATCAAAGAGATCACCGCTCGGATGCGGGCGCTGCGCCGGCGTGCGCGGTTGTCGGTGGAACGGGACGCGCCCGTCGAGGTGGTGCTCGAGGCCGATTCCGAGTCCCCCCTGGTCCTGTCCCCGGACGGAGGTTCGGTTCGGCGGGGCGACCAGGAGATCGGCCTCACCATCACCGAGTTCCGGCTGCTGTGCGAACTCGCGGAGGCGCCCGGCCGGGTACTGAGCCGCGATGTCCTGCTCCAACGCGTCTGGGATCGGGGATTCTTCGGCGACGAACGAATTGT
>JABFXT010000556.1 GCA_013361595.1 Nocardia sp.
GTACCCGGTCATCGTCGACGCCAACAAGGCATTGCGGAACTGGCTCGCCGGACCCGATCCCACCGCCGTGCAGCTGCTGCGGGCCAGCGCGGCCATGGAAATCCTGGCCGTCGCGTTGATTTCGAACGAGATCGTCCAGGACACAGGAGATGATGTGGTGGAGGCGACGCTGCTCGACGCGGCGATCGCCGCTCTGCGACCCGGCGCCGACTAGGTTTGTCGGGTCATCGTGCCCGGGCACAGCGAAAGGTCAGGTCAGTCGTGCACATCACCGCCAAGGTGGATCATGCCGTGCGGACTCTGCTCGAGATCACGGCATCCGATCAGGCTGTCGCGGTGAAGGCGGAATCCATCGCGGCGGCCCAGCGGATACCACCCAAAGTGCTCGAGAGCGTCCTGGCCGAACTGCGCCGGGCCGGACTGGTGACCAGCCGGCGCGGCCCCGACGGCGGATACCGGCTGGCCCGCCCGGCCACCGATATCTCGATCGCCGACATCATCCGTGCCATCGAGGGCCCGCTCGCCTCCGTCCGCGGCCTGCGACCGGAAGAAGTGGAGTACGCGGGCGTGGCGCAACCACTGAAAGAGGTGTGGATCGCGCTGCGGGTGAACCTGCGCGCCGTCCTGGAGAACGTGAGCCTGGCCGATATCACCGCGAACGGGCTGCCGGAGTTCATCGGGACGCTGACCAGCGATCCCGGTGCCTGGGCCCGCCGCGAGCCGCACCTCCCGGCCACGGGGAAAATTACGGGGCGTCCCACCGGTCCGGACGGTAGCGTTCGGTCATCATGTTGATCCGACTGCTCCGTGGTTTCCTGGTCCCGTACCGGAAACAGTTGACCGGGATCGTGGCCCTGCAGCTGATCTCGGTGATCGCGATGCTCTAACTGACGAGCCTGAACGCCGACCTCATCGACGAGGGCGTCACCAAGGGCGATATCGGCTACATCTGGACGGCCGGCCTGCGCATGCTGCTGGTCTCCGGCGTGCAGATCCTCGCGTCCGCGTCCTCGGTGTTCCTGGCCGCCCAGGCCGCGATGAGCGCGGGCCGGGACCTGCGCGGGGCACTGCTGCACCGCGTGAGCACCTTCTCGGCGCGTGAGGTCGGGATGTACGGCGCGCCCTCGCTGATCACCCGGAACACCAACGATGTCCAGCAGGTCCAGCTGCTCATCGTCATGGCCTCGACCGTGGCGGTGATGGCGCCGATCATGTGCGTCGGCGGCATCGTCATGGCGCTGCGCGAAGACTTCGGGCTGTCCTGGCTGCTGCTGATCGCGGTACCGGCGCTCGCCCTGAGCATGGGCCTCATCATTGCCCGGATGGTGCCCGCCTTCCGGCAGATGCAGGCCCGGCTCGACGAGGTGAACCGGGTGCTGCGCGAGCAGATCACCGGTATCCGCGTGGTCCGCGCCTTCGTCCGCGAACCCCTGGAGACCTGGCGGTTCGGTGTCGCGAACACCGACCTCACCGATATCTCGCTGCGGGTGGGCCGCCTGATGGCCCTGATGTTCCCGACGGTCATGCTGATCAGCAATGTCACCTCGGTGGCGGTGATCTGGTTCGGCGGCAAGGCCATCGACGCGGGCGAGATGCAGATCGGTTCGCTGACCGCGCTGCTCTCCTACATCATGCAGATCCTGATGGCCGTCATGATGGCATCGTTCCTGGCCATGATGGCGCCGCGCGCGGCCGTCTCGGCCGACCGGATCTCCGAGGTGCTCGACACCGATGCCTCCGTGCGGTCGCCGCAGCGTCCGGAACCGTTCCGCGCCGACCCGGCCGAGGTGCGGGTCCGCGATGTCGCGTTCAGCTTCCCGGGCGCGGAGAAACCGGTGCTGTGCCGGATCGATTTCGAGGTGCGGCCCGGCGAGACCACCGCCGTCGTCGGTGCCACCGGTTCCGGTAAGACCACCCTGCTGAACCTGATCCCACGTCTCATGGATGTCACCGAGGGGACGGTCGAGATCGGCGGCACCGATGTGCGCGACCTGGACCTGGCCGAACTGCGGTCGCAGATCGGCCTGGTTCCGCAGAAGGCGTACCTGTTCTCGGGCACCGTGGCGAGCAACCTGCGCTACGGCGATCCCGACGCCACCGACGAGCAACTGTGGCGCTGCCTCGAAATCGCCCAGGCCGCCGACTTCGTACGGGCCATGCCCCAGGGCCTCGAGACCCCGGTTTCACAGGGCGGCACCACGGTCTCGGGCGGTCAGCGGCAGCGACTCGCCATCGCGCGGGCGCTGGTACGGGAACCGCGGATCTACCTGTTCGACGATTCGTTCTCCGCCCTGGACGTGGCCACCGACGCGCGGCTGCGCGCGGCCCTGCGCCCGGCGACCCGCGACGCCGCGGTGATCATCGTGGCGCAGCGGATCACCACGATCCGCGACGCGGATCGGATCGTCGTCCTGGAAGACGGTGAGATGGCCGGTGTCGGCACCCATGAGGAACTGCTGCGTGATTGCGCGGAATACCGCGAGATCGTCGAATCCCAGCTGAGCGTGGAGGAGGCCCTATGAGGCCGGGGATGCCGACCGGGGCTCCGGATGCCAAGCCGAAGTCGTTCAAACCGTCGCTGAAGCGGCTGGTGCGGCGGCTGGTGCCGGAACGGGTGCTGGTGGGCGTGATCATCACGCTGGGCGTTGTCTCGGTCGTCCTCAATATCGCCGGCCCCTATCTGCTCGGCAAGGCCACGAACCTGATCTTCAACGGGGTCGTCGGCCGGCAGCTGCCCGCGGGCGTGAGCAAGGACGAGGCCATCGCCGGGCTGCGTGCCCAGGGTCAGAACACCATGGCCGACATGCTGTCCGGGATGGATGTCGTACCGGGGGTCGGTATCGACTTCGACGCGGTCGGCCGGGTGCTGGTCGTGGTGCTCGCGCTCTACCTGGGTGCGGCGGTGTTCGGCTGGTTGCAGGCCTTCCTGCTCAACGATGTGATCAATCGCGTCATCAAACGGCTGCGCTCCGATGTCGAGGACAAGATCCATCGGCTGCCGCTGAGTTATTTCGATTCCGCGCCCCGCGGTGATGTGCTCAGCCGGGTCACCAACGATGTGGACAATGTCTCGCAGAGCCTGCAGCAGACCATGAGCCAGCTGCTCATCTCGGTGCTGTCCGTCATCGGCATCCTCGGGATGATGTTCTGGATCTCCTGGTTGCTGGCCCTGGTCGCGCTGCTGACGGTGCCCGCGGTGATCGTGGTGACCGCGCAGATCGCCAAACGGTCCAAACCGCATTTCGTCGACCAGTGGAAGTACACCGGCCTGGTGAACGCCCAGGTGGAGGAGGCCTACACCGGGCACGAGGTCGTCACCGCGTTCGGCCGCAGCAAGCAGGTCGGCGCCGAGTTCGACGAGCGCAACGATCATCTGTTCAAGTCGAGTTTCAAGGCGCAGTTCATCTCGGGCCTGATCATGCCCGCGTCCATGTTCCTGGGAAATGTCAACTACGTACTGGTCGCGCTGATCGGCGGCTTGCGGGTGGCCTCGGGACAGCTGTCACTCGGTGAGGTGCAGGCCTTCATCCAGTACTCGCGCCAATTCAGCCAGCCACTGACCCAGATCGGTGCCATGGCCAACCTCCTGCAGTCCGGGGTCGCCTCGGCGGAACGCATCTTCGAGATCCTCGACGCCCCCGAACAGAGCCCGGACCCGGCGGAGCAGATCGCCCGCCCGCCCGAACGCGGCCGGGTGGAATTCGACGATGTGTCCTTCCGCTACGAACCGGAGACGCCGATCATCGAGCATCTCTCGCTGGTCGCCGAGCCGGGACATGTGGTCGCGATCGTCGGCCCCACCGGTGCCGGGAAGACCACGCTGGTCAATCTGCTGCTGCGGTTCTACGAACTGGATTCCGGTGCCATCACCATCGACGGGATCGATATCACCGCATTGAGCCGGGAACAGCTGCGTTCGCGCATCGGAATGGTGCTCCAGGACACCTGGCTGTTCAAGGGCACCATCCGGGAGAACATCTCCTACGGCGACCCGACCGTCGACGAGGACGGAATCCTCGCCGCCGCGCGCGCGGCCTATGTGGACCGTTTCGTACACGCGCTGCCGGACGGGTACGACACCGTGATCGACGAAGAGGGTACCGGCGTGAGCGCCGGTGAGAAGCAGCTCATCACCATCGCGCGCGCGTTCCTGTCCAAACCGGCGATCCTGGTGCTGGACGAGGCCACGAGTTCGGTCGACACCCGCACCGAACTGCTGGTCCAGCAGGCCACCGCGGAACTGCGCCGGGACCGGACCAGTTTCGTCATCGCCCACCGGCTGTCGACCATCCGGGACGCCGATCTGATCGTGGTGATGGAAGCGGGCCGGATCGTGGAGACCGGAACACACGACAACCTCCTGGAGCAGCAGGGCGCGTACTACCGCCTCTACAACGCGCAGTTCGCGGCGGCCGCGGTCGAGGCCTGAACCCGAGCCCTCGCTCAGGCACCGTGGACACTCCTGAGAGGATGTCGGCCGTGTCGGATGGCGTCGGATTCTCGTTCAGTGTCGGTACCCGCCTCGAGGGGCGGCACGGTCGCACCGGTGTGCTGCGGACCCCACACGGAACCGTCGCCACCCCGGCGTTCGTCCCGGTGGGGACCAAGGCGACCGTGAAAGCGGTGCTTCCGGAGGCGGTGCGTGAGCTGGGCGCGCAGGCAGTGCTGGCCAACGCCTACCACCTGTACCTGCAGCCCGGACCGGATATCGTCGACGAAGCCGGCGGCCTGGCGGCCTTCATGAACTGGCCGGGCCCCACCTTCACCGACAGCGGTGGTTTCCAGGTCATGTCGCTCGGCGTGGGGTTCAAGAAGGTCTTGGCGATGGAGACCGTCGATGTGCGCAGCGACGAGGTGATCGCCAAGGGCAAGGAACGCCTGGCGAAAGTGGACGACGACGGGGTCACCTTCCGGTCGCATCTGAACGGGTCGAAACACCGTTTCACCCCGGAGGTCTCGATGGGGATCCAGCATCAGCTGGGCGCGGACATCATGTTCGCGTTCGACGAACTCACCACCCTCATGAACACCCGTGGCTACCAGGAGAAATCGGTACTACGCACCCACCGGTGGGCGCAGCGCTGCATCGACGAGCACGAACGGCTCACCACCGAACGCGCGCACCGGCCCTACCAGGCACTCTTCGCGGTGGTGCAGGGCGCGCAGTACGAGGATCTGCGACGCAAGGCATCCCGTGAACTCACCGAGATCCGGGGCGCCGCCGGTACCGAATTCGACGGGTACGGAATCGGCGGTGCGCTGGAGAAACACAATCTCGGCGCCATCGTCGGCTGGTGCTGCGACGAACTTCCGGAAGACAAACCCCGCCATATGCTGGGGATCAGCGAACCGGAGGATATGTTCGCCGCGATCGAGGCGGGCGCGGACACCTTCGACTGCGTGAACCCCTCCCGGGTGGGACGCAACGGCGGAATCTACGTGGCGGCCGGGCGGTTCAACATCGACACCCTGCGGTTCAAACGGGATTTCACCCCGATCGACGAGACCTGTGACTGCTACACCTGCGCCAACTACACACGCGCGTATATCCACCACCTGTTCAAGGCCAAGGAGATGCTGGCCTCGACACTGTGCACGATCCACAACGAGCGGTTCACCATCAGGCTGGTCGACCAGATCCGGGCAAGTATCGACGGCGGATACTTCGACGAGTTCCGCGCCGAAACCCTCGGTCGCTGGCAGGGCCGGATCACGGCGCCGTAATTCTGGCGTCGCCTCCGGCGCCGCGGGGGTGGGGCCCTCGTGACCCCGGTTCTTCACTCCTCCACTCAGTCGCTGCG
>JABFXT010000538.1 GCA_013361595.1 Nocardia sp.
CGGTACTGGACCTGCCGACCGTCGACGCGAACCTGGGACGATCATGAACGACCACGAAGCACTCCGCGCGCTCAAAGCCCGGTACTTCCGGCTGATGGATACCAAGGACTGGGCCGGATTCCGGGCGCTGTTCTGCGACGACGTCGTCATCGACCTCTCCGCATCGGGTGGGGAGGTGATCTCGGGCGCCGACGAGTTCCTCACCTTCCTCACCGCCCGGATCGGCAACGCGCTGACGATCCACCACGGGCACTCCCCTGAGATCGATGTGCTCAGCGAGACCACAGCACAGGGCATCTGGGCCTTGGAGGATCGGCTGACCTGGCCGGACGGTACATATGTGCACGGGTTCGGGCACTACCACGAAACCTATTCCAAGATCGAAGGTGACTGGCGTATCCGCACCCAGCGGCTGACCCGCCTGCATACGGAGTACCGACCCGCGGGCAGTTAGGACCGGGGACAGCAGGACGAATCCCGGGTGCGGATACGAGATCGGGCTCCCCGAACCGGGCCTCCGCTGGTCGGGTTTCCGCTCCAGGGATCATCGGGGCGGAGACCGGCCACGGCCCGCCGTAACCAGATTTCGGCCTCCTCGGCTCTGCCCCGCCTGTTCAGGAGGCGCGCCACCGCGTACATCGCCCGGTGGTCACCACCGCGGACCGATCGCCGGAACCAGGCTTCGGCCTCATCGATCGCGCCCTTTCCCTCCAGCATGATCGCGAGGTGGTACATCGCCGTGCGGTGGTCCGCGGCTACCGCTCGGCGATACCACCTCTCCGCTTCGGCGGTCTCCCCTCTTTTCTCCAGCAGTACGGCGAGGTGGTTCATCGCCACGGCGGCACCGGCCTCGGCCGCCCGGCGGGCACGGATTTCGATTTCGACCGTATCGCCCCGATTTTCGAATAGCACAGTGAGCACCCCCATCGCTGTGATCTCACCGGCGTCGGCTGGCCGGCGAGGTTGCGCGTCGGTCAGCGACCGGCTGTCGGCTCCGACACCGACACCGACACCGACTCCGACTCCGACACCGACACCGACACCGACACCGACACCGACACCGACCTATGATGCCGGAGCACTACGACACACTTCGCTCATCGAGGAGGACCGGTAGGCCGGTACACCGCGCAACCCGGCGCATCGCGGGCATCGCCGCCACGGCGAGGGTGGCCGGGCGCTGGGACGCTTCTGCTCGGATCACTCGGCGACACCGGTGCTGGGCCGGTCCCCCACGCCGACCGGCCGCAGCAGGTGACCGACGGCGGTATAGGGATCGCATTCGCCCGCCCCCACCGCGTCTGCCAGAGCACCGAGTCCGGGATGGACACGTAAGCGACTGTAGGCGAGGGAGAGGATCTGGGCCCGCGCCCGGGCGGCCCGGCGCTGGGCGGTATCGGCGCGATGGTGGGCGTCGACGGCGGCGACCAGTTCGGGGATACCGGTGCCGTTCGCCGCGACGGCCGTGAGTATCGGGACATCGGATTCCGCGCGCAGCTCCCGCACGGTCTGTTCGGCCCCATCCCGGTCGGCCTTGTTCACCACCAGGATGTCGGCCACTTCGAGCAGCCCCGCCTTGGCGGCCTGCACAGCATCACCGGCGCCCGGAGTGAGGATCACCACGGTCGGGTCGGCCACGGCGGCGATTTCGATCTCGGACTGGCCCACCCCGACCGATTCGATGACCACCAGATCGTAGGACAGCGCGGCCAGCAACCGGATCGCCGCGGGGACCGCCGCCGACAGTCCGCCCAGATGCCCGCGGGTCGCCATCGACCGGATGAGCACCTGAGGATCGTCGATATGGGCGGCCATCCGGATACGGTCGCCGAGCAGTGCGCCGCCGCTGTAGGGCGAGGACGGATCCACCGCCAGCACCGCGACCCGCAGTCCCTGGGCACGACAGGTGCTCACCACCGCCGCGATAGTGGTCGATTTACCGGCGCCCGGCGGCCCGGTGAAGCCGACCACCCGGATCTCGCCCGGTTCCAGCAACCGGAGCACCTCATCGCGCCGCGGACCTTCGATCAGCGTGAGCAATCGGCCCGCCGCGCGCATCGAACCCGCACGCGCGGCGGTGACCAGGTCCGCCGGGGATCTGCCCCCGGCGGCACCGACGCCGGTCACGGCGCGGCGACCTCGAGTACCGTCGCCGAACCCATACCCCCGCCCGCGCACATGGCCACGATCGCCAGACCACCTCCGCGACGCCGCAATTCGTGGATCGTGGTCACGATCATGCGCGCTCCGGTGGCCGCCACCGGATGCCCGAGCGAGCAACCGCTACCGTTCACGTTCACCAGATCCGGGTCCAGATCCAGCGCCCGCACGGCCGCGATCGGCACCGACGCGAACGCCTCGTTGATCTCGAACAGTTTCACCTCACCGAGTGAGATCCCCGCTTTTCGGGCAGCTTTGGCGATCGCCTCGATCGGCGCGAGGCCGGTATCGGCGGGATCGACCCCCACCGAAGCCCAGGACCTGATCGTGGCCAGCGCGGGCAGGCCCAGGTCGTCACTGGCGACGGTGAGCAGCGCGGCCCCGTCGTTGGCGCCCGCCGCATTGCCCGCGGTGATCGAGAACCCGTCGATCTCGGGATGCAGGACCTTCAGCGAGGCCAGTTTCTCCAGCGTGGTCGTGCGGCGCGGATGCTCGTCGATCGCGAACTGCCCGAACGGAGTATCGATCGGAACCACTTCGTCGTCGAACCGACCCTCGTCGATCGCGGCGATCGCGTGCCGGTGCGAACGCAGCGCCCAGGCATCCAGATCCGCACGGGAGATACCGGATTTCACGGCCGTGTTCCAGCCCACCGTGATGGACATGTCCAGGTTCGGCGCGTCCGGGCGGTCCGGATGCGAGGGCGAGGTCCACGGATCGGCCCATTCGTCGGGTCCGACCCGGAACCGGGCCTTGGGCGCGGTGGAATCGGCATTGACCCCGCCGGCGAGAACCAATCGGTCCATACCGGCCCGGATACCGGCGGCCGCGGTCTGCACAGCCGCCATACCGGCCGCGCAGTGGCGGTTGTGCGCCAGGCCGGGCACGCCGGTCAGGCCCGCGGTGACGGCCGCGTGCCGGGCGATCACACCACCGCCGTACCGGCCCTCGCCGAGGATCAGATCGTCGATGGGCGCGTCGGTCCCGAGTTGTTTCGTCGTCGCCTCGACCACGTGATGGGCCAGGTCGAAGGCGGTGGTTTCGCGCAGCGTGCCCTTGACGGCGGTCCCGATCGGGGTGCGCAGCGCGGATACGATCACGGCTTCAGGCATCAGTTCTCTCCAGTTTCCCCCACGTCGACGATCTTGCCGATATACATGAGAATAGTATTCTCTCAATCTGAGAGCGATAATCGCAAGAGAGGGTAGCGACATGCGGATCGAAGGAAGTTCGGCGATTGTCGTCGGCGGTACGGGCGGACTGGGCGAAGCCACGGTCCGGCGGCTGCACGCCGCCGGAGCCAAGGTCGTGGTGGCCGATGTCGCCGACGACAAGGGCAAGCAACTGTCCGACGAACTCGGTATCCGCTATATCCACACCGATGCCACCAGCGAGGATTCGGTACAGGCGGCCATCGAGGAAGCGAAATCCCTCGGACCGCTGCGCATCTCGGTCGACACCCACGGCGGCCCCGCCACCGGCGGCCGGCTGGTCGGCAAGGACGGTAGCCCGCTCCCGCTCGACGGATTCCGCACCACCATCGAGTTCTATCTGATCGCCGTGTTCAACGTGATGCGGCTGTCGGCGGCGGCCATCGCCGAATCCGAACCGACCGAGGAGGGATCGCGCGGGGTGATCGTCAACACCGCCTCGGTCGCCGGGTACGAGGGCCAGATCGGCCAGCTGCCCTATTCGGCGGCCAAGGGCGGCGTGATCGGGATGACCCTGGTGGCCGCCCGGGATCTGTCGCCGCTCGGTATCCGCGTGGTCACCATCGCCCCGGGCACGTTCAACACCCCCGCCTACGGCAAAGCCGCAGACCAGCTCGAACAGTACTGGTCCCCGCAGATCCCGTTCCCGAAGCGGATGGGCCGCTCGCCGGAATACGGCCAGCTGGTCCAGTCGATCGTGGAGAACGACTATCTCAACGGCGAGGTCATCCGCCTCGACGGCGCCCTGCGGTTCCCGCCGAAGTGAACGAGCCCGCCGACCCGGCCGACGGCAGACCCGGGACCGACGGTCCGGGCGCGGCGACCCGACCGGTAGTGCCTGCCGGGGCCGGCGACCCCGGCAGGCGGAAGCCGCTCACGGGCAAGGTCGCCTTTGTCGCCGGGGCCAGCCGCGGGATCGGCGCCGCGATCGCGATGAGCCTGGCCGCGCACGGCGCATCGGTCGCGGTCACCGCCCGGTCCGAAGTGACAGGCCGGGTACCCGGCACCATCCACGAGGTGGCCGGACGGATAGTCGCCGCGGGTGGCCGGGCGCTCGCTGTGCCCTGCGATGTCACCGACGAAGAATCGGTGCGCGCGGCGGCAACGGCAACCGTCACCGAATTCGGCGGGATCGACATCCTGGTCGCGAACGCGGGTGTGCTGTGGCTTGGCCCCGTCGAAACCACTCCGCTGAAACGCTGGCAGCTGTGCCTGGACGTGAACCTCACCGGCGTGTTCCTGGTGACCCGCGAAGTGATCCCGCATATCCGCGCCCGCGGCGGTGGCTCACTCATCGCGATCACCACCACCGGGGTGGAGATGACCGACCGTGGATCCAATGCGTACTGGGTCGCCAAGGCGGCGGTCGAACGGCTCTACGCCGGACTGGCCGCCGATCTGCGGCCGGACAATATCGCCGTGAACTGCCTGAGCCCGTCGCGGGTGGTGCTCACCGAGGGCTGGCTCGCCGCGGGCGGCGGCGAGATCCCGGCCGAGATGGTGGAACCACCGGAGACGATGGGCCGGGCCGCGGTTCTGCTCGCCACGCAGGACGGTGCCGGAATCACGGGTACGGTTCAACGCTCGGAAACCCTGCTCGCCACACAGTGATTCCGGTTCCGGCAGACGGAGGGCAGCCTTCGCGCATCCGGCGTGGCCGCACCGACGCGCTCAGGGGCCGGTCGGCCGATAGGCCCTACCGCTTGCCTCGAGCGCCAACCCGGTGGTATCGACGAAATCGGCCGGTCGGCCGTTCGACGTCTGGATGTCTATTCCCTGGAACTCCGCATCCACCACCACCCGCAGCCGGTCGATATCCGCCCAGTCGTCCTCGTCGTTCACTTTGACCCGGTCCACCTCGCACCAGCCCAGCTGGATCGCGAATCGCACCGTCGTTCCGGCCTGGTGCAGCGCCTCGATGCGTACATAGTCGAAACTGCTGTGTTCGCCGTCGAAGAGATAGGCCTCGATCGGCTCGCCGAACTCTTCGCATTCGGCCTGCGCCCCTTCGAGCTCACGCCAGGAGGATACGGCGAACGGAATCCACTCGATGTGGAACTGCACCCCGGATCTTCCGTCCGGATAGCCGTCGAAGTACACCTTCCAGGTCAGTTCCGGAGCACCGGTCGCACTGTTCTCCGACAGCACTCCTTCCCATGTCGATTCGGTGACCGGCCGGAATTCCGGCCACGGGTGATGCTCACAGCCTGGTGTGTCCATCGGCTCAGCATATAGATCGGAACACCAACGGCCACAACGGTGTTCGTCTGCGAGGAGCTATTTCTTGCCGGCGCTGAGCCGGGCGATGGTCGCGTGGAAGTCGTCGGTCTGGAAGGACTGGTACTCCGCGGTGGTGGCATAGTCCAGGGTGGCCGCCACCGATTTCTCCAGCTGGATGTTCAGCACCCGTTTGGTCGCT
>JABFXT010000417.1 GCA_013361595.1 Nocardia sp.
CACCTTGGCGAGTACCGCCCTCTTGCCTTGGCGAGCGACCCCTCCTCTTACCTCCGCGAGCCACTCCACCCCTCAACTCCGCGAGTCGGCTCCACTTCCGTGAGTCGCCTCCTCACCTTCGCGAGCGGGGGCATCATCCCCTCGCTGACCGGCACGCCTAGACTCCACCCCATGAGCGGTATCGAGCGTCCGCGGCGACTCCGGCGTACGCCGGCATTGCGGCGGCTGGTGGCCGAGACCAGTCTGGAGCCCCGGCATCTGGTGTTGCCGATGTTCGTGGCGGACGGGTTGTCCGAGCCCCGGGAAATCGGTTCCATGCCCGGGGTGTACCAGCATTCGCTGGATTCGCTGCGCAAGGCCGCCGCCGAGGCCGTGGCCGCCGGTGTGGGCGGGTTGATGTTGTTCGGGGTGCCGAAGCCCGAGGACAAGGATCCGGTGGGTAGCGGGGCGACCGATCCGGCGGGAATCCTGAACCGCGGGTTGCGGGCGCTGGCGGCCGAGGTGGGCGATGCCACCGTGGTGATGGCCGATACCTGTCTGGACGAGTTCACCGATCACGGCCATTGCGGTGTGCTGGACGGTTCGGGCGCGGTGGACAACGACGCCACGCTGGAGCGGTACGTGGAGATGGCGCTGGCGCAGGCCGATGCGGGCGCCGATCTGCTCGGTACGAGCGGGATGATGGACGGCCAGGTGGGTGCCATCCGGGAGGCGCTGGACGAGGCGGGCCGCACCGATACCGCGATCCTCGCCTATGCGGCGAAATACGCGTCGGCGTTCTACGGGCCGTTCCGGGAGGCGGTGGCCTCCTCGTTGCAGGGTGATCGCCGCACCTATCAGCAGGACGCGGCCAATCGCCGGGAGTCGATCCGGGAACTGGAACTGGATCTGGAACAGGGCGCCGATATCGTGATGGTGAAACCGGCGATGTCCTATCTCGATATCCTGCGCGAGGTGGCCGATCGTTCCCCGGTTCCCGTTGCGGCCTATCAGATCTCGGGAGAGTATTCGATGATCACGGCGGCGGCCGAACGCGGCTGGATCGATCGTCGCGGTGCCGTATTGGAATCGCTGACCGGGATCCGGCGCGCGGGTGCGGATATCGTGCTGACCTATTGGGCGACGGAGGCGGCGCTCTGGCTGTCATGACCCCGCCGGTGGATATCAGCACCGCGCGGCAACTGTGGTGGGGCGTAATCGGTCTCGGTGTGGGCCGGTTGTTCGTATCCCTGGCCGATACGCTCGGCAATCGTGAGCGGTTCAGCGCCGAATTCCGGGAGCGGATGCAATCGGCCGATCCGCAGATCACCCCGGCGATGGTCGACCTGCTGGTGACGGTGGGTGCGGTCCTCGGGGTGATCTTCGGCTTGGCGGTGGCCGCGCTGGGCGTCCTGGTGGTGCATCAGCTCGGCCGCGGAAAGCTGTGGGCGCGGACGCTGCTGACCTTCGTCGGCGTCTGGCTGGTGATCACCGGGTTCGTCGCGCTGTTCTCCATCACCGCGGTGGAGGGCGTGGGGCCGCTGCTGTCGGGGGCCGCGTCGATCGTGCAGGCGGTGCTGGCCGGTGGCGCGATCTTCCTCTGTCAGCGGCCGGAGGCGGCGAAATGGTTCTTGCCGCCCTCTGGCCCCGGTGCCCCCGGAAATCGGTAACACCTCGAACCCGGCTTCCTGACCTGGGCGTTGATACCGACGCCGGGTGAGTGGCGCATTCGGATAAAGAACGTGGAGTTTGTTCCCGGTATTCCGCCATGTATGGTGAGGGCTGTCACAGAGGACATGCCAACCGGCGGCCTCGGGTACCCGGCCAGTAGGACGGAGACCGCACCGTCCGGGGATCGGAGGCGACGATGCGAGTGGTGATCCAACAGCCACAGAGTATTCGGCGGGACATGCTCGTACTGACACTTCTGATCCTGTTCGGGGTTCTCACCGTCGCGGTTCTGCTGATCCCCGGCGTTATCGGCTGATACGGGTGGCCCACGCTTCCCGCCGGTTCGTCCATGTCTGATCGCGCGGAAACCACCGAGGCCGCGGAGCTTCTCTTCGCCGAGCCCGGCGCGCGCTGGCGGGCAGTGGCCTACGGCCCCTTGATCTGTGTGCTGCTGCTGGCCGCCGAGATCGCCGCCGGAGCTACCCCGCACTGGTTCGCTCTGCTGTTCTGTGCGTTCTTGATCAGCGGATTCGCGGTTCTGCAGGTATATGCGGCGCGTACCCATGTCAGTGTCGAGCTCACGGACGGTTTCCTGCGCAACGGCGCCGAGACGACCCCGGTCCGATCCATTGCCGCGGTACTGCCGGTGGACGCCGACGAACCCTGGGAGGACGGCCGCGCGCTCGGCGAACTGACCGGCGTCCCGCGGCGGCGTACCGCGATCGGACTGCGCCGCACCGACGGCGAACTGGTACGTACCTGGGCCAAGGATCATCGTGCGCTGCGGTCGGCGCTGAGCCGGGTGGTCGCCGCGCCCCGGATCGGGGATGATTCCGGGCCGGACACCGGTCGCGACGATTGAAAATCGGGTCCCGCGCGGGCAACATCGGGTGATCACATCCGAGTCGCCGCCGTCCCGAGGAGACCTGTGAACCGTTCGCTCGCTCTACCGGCCGCGGATATCGCGGCAGCGGTCCTCGCGCTCGCGCTGGCCGCGCTCTGCTGGTATCTCGGGGTGCAGAACACCGATTTCCCGGCGACCGGTGAGGTCCCGGCCTATTCGGCCACCCGCTACGTGGGGCCCTGGTTGTTCCTCGCGATGCTGCTGGTGGCGGGTGCCGGAGCGGCGGTCATCGACGGTGTGGCGCGGATCGTCCGCGCACCCCGGCGTTCCTGACGCCTGTCAGCGCCACTGCTGGTAGATATCGAACACCCGGCCGTGTTCGGCCCCGGGAACGTGGAAGAACACCAGGACCGATCCGCCGTTGTTCGCCGATTCCAGGATCACCTGGCGCAGCGAGGCGTGGACACCGCCGTTCTCGTCGCGGTACAGGCGGGTATCGCTGTCGAGGCCGGCGCCGATCTGCGAGGGCGGGATCACGTGGTCGACCAACGCCGGAACCGGCCCGCCGGCCAGCGCCGCGGTTTCGGGCTGGCTCAGCCGGAAACCGGCGCGGGCGTTGTCGGGGTCCACGACCGGCTCGACGGCCGCCGCCGTGCCCGCGCCCAGCCCGGTAGCCAGGATTCCGAAGGCGACCGAGACCAGAGAAAGAGCCGCAGTACTCGAGGCAATACGCAAAACGACCTCCCTGGCCGGTTATCCACTGTTGATCAGATGCAGACTGCAGACTACGCACTCGCGCCGTGACCCGGTTGTATTTGGCTCGGCAAGTGTCGTCTCGGCGGTGTGTGTCACGTATGCGCACCCTGTCGTCGACGCCGCCGCGGCGGGCTGCCAAACTGGAGGCCGTGAGTTCTCTGCGCGTGGCCGGTACGGCAGTGCCGGCCTCCAGTCAGCTTTTCCAGCGAGCCGAAGCGGTTGTTCCCGGCGGGGTCAATTCCCCGGTGCGAGCCTTCGGTTCGGTGGGCGGCACGCCGAGGTTCATCACATCCGCCCGCGGCTGTCTGCTCACCGACGCGGACGGTCACGATTACGTCGATCTGGTGTGCTCATGGGGGCCGATGATCCTCGGGCACGCGCATCCGGCGGTGGTGGCGGCGGTCCGTGAGGTCGCCGGGTCCGGACTGTCCTTCGGGGCGCCGACACCGGGCGAGGTGGAGCTGGCCGAGCTCATCGTCGAGCGGGTGGCTCCGGTGCAGAAGGTGCGCCTGGTGAATTCCGGCACCGAGGCGACCATGAGCGCGGTCCGGTTGGCGCGCGGCTACACCGGCCGCACCAAGATCATCAAATTCGCCGGTTGTTATCACGGTCATGTCGACGCCCTGCTGGCCGATGCCGGCTCCGGGGTGGCCACGTTCGGATTGCCGACCTCGCCCGGCGTCACCGGCGCCCAGGCGGCCGACACCATCGTGGTGCCCTACAACGATCCGGACGCGGTGCGCGCCGCTTTCGAAGCGAACCCGGGCGAGATCGCCGCGGTGATCACCGAGGCCGCCGCCGGCAATATGGGCGCGATCGCGCCGCTGCCCGATTTCAATGCCGGACTGCGCCGGCTCACCGCCGATCACGGCGCGCTGCTCATCATGGACGAAGTGATGACCGGCTTCCGGGTGAGCGCCTCGGGCTGGTACGGGATCGATCCGGTCGCCGCCGACCTCTACACCTTCGGGAAGGTGATGAGCGGTGGGTTGCCCGCGGCCGCGTTCGGGGGCCGGGCCGATGTGATGGACCGGCTGTCTCCGCTGGGTCCGGTGTATCAGGCCGGCACCCTGTCCGGGAACCCGGTCGCCGTGGCGGCCGGGCTCGCCACGCTGCGCGCCGCGGACGACGCCGTGTACGCCGCGCTGGATCGCAACAGCGAACGACTCGGGATTCTGCTCACCGAAGCCCTCACCGGCGCGGGGGTCCCGCACCGGGTGCAGTTCGCGGGCAATATGGTGAGCGTGTTCTTCGCCGATGAACCGGTACTCGACTACGCCGCCGCCAAGGCGAGCGCGACCTGGCGTTATCCGGCCTTCTTCCACGCGCTGCTCGACGGCGGGGTGTACGCGCCGCCCAGTGCGTTCGAGGCCTGGTTCGTCTCGGCCGCGCTCGACGACGCCGCGTTCGACCGAATCGCCGCAGCCCTGCCCGCCGCCGCCGAAGCGGCCGCGAGCGCCACACCCGAAGGAAATCGCGCGTGAGCAAGCCCGACCCGGAGCGCGTATCCACCACCCCGGACGACCGGGGCACCACCTCGTCCCCGGCCGCGCCGGTGACCCCGCCGGAAACCGGCGCCGACCTCCCGGCTTCCGGTCAGGTCGCCCCCAACGCACCGTCGACCGGTTCGGCCGGTTCCGAAGCGGTCGAAACCATCGTCCACGTCCTGCGGCACGGTGAGGTGCACAATCCGCGCGGCATCCTGTACGGCAGACTGCCCGGATTCGGGCTGTCGGTCACCGGCCGCGCCCAGGCCGGCGCGGTGGCGCGATCCCTGGCCGATCACGATATCGCCCTGGTCATCGCCTCGCCGTTGCAGCGTGCGCAGGAAACCGCCGAACCCATCGCGGGTGAGCACGGGCTGATCGTGCGCACCGACGAGAACCTCATCGAAGCCGGTAACACCTTCGAGGGCCTGCGCGTATCGGTCGGTGACGGTGCGCTGCGCAAACCCCGGCACTGGTGGAAGTTGCGCGATCCGTTCACCCCGTCCTGGGGCGAGCCGTATCTGCAGATCGCGCACCGTATGCTGGCCGCGGTGAACAAGGCCCGGGTGGAGTCGGCCGGTCGTGAGGTCGTGCTGGTCTCCCATCAGCTTCCGGTGTGGACGCTGCGCCGGTTCCTGCAGGGGCAGCGACTGTGGCACGATCCGCGCGCCCGGCAGTGCGGTCTGGCCTCGCTCACCTCGCTGGTGTACCGGGGCGACACGCTCGTCGATATCGTCTACTCCGAGCCCGCGGGCGGTTCGGACCCGACGGTGCACGGCGCATGAACGGTCAGCGTCCGGAGGCGGTAGCGCAGCGTGACCACGCAGGGCGCCCGTTCGTGCGCCGGAGGGCAGAGCGCATGAACGGTCAGCGTCCGGAGGCGGTAGCGCAGCGTGACCACGTAGGGCGCCCGTGCGCCATCGGGTGGAGCGCATGAACGGTCTATGCCCGGAGGCAGAGAACAGATGAGACGAGGTGCGACATTCGGGTTCCGGCTCTTGCCGGCGCTCGTCGCCCTGCTGTGTCTGACCGCTTCGGCGTGCTCGACCGGTACCGACGCGGTGGCCACCGGTGGCACCTTCGAATTCGTCTCGCCGGGCGGGCAGACCGATATCTTCTACGATCCGCCGTCCGCGCGTGGCACGATCGGCAAGCTCGCCGGCCCGGACCTGATGTCCGACGACGGTGCGAACGTATCGGTGGACGATTTCCCGGGCCAGGTGGTCGTCGTCAATCTGTGGGGGCAGTGGTGCGGGCCCTGCCGCGGCGAAGCCCCCGCGCTCGAACAGGTCTACGAGCAGACAAAAGATCTCGGGGTCGCTTTCCTCGGGATCAATGTCCGTGATTTCCAGCAGGACAAAGCACGAGATTTCATTATCGATAACCACGTCGGTTATCCGTCGATCTACGACCCGTCGATGCGCACGCTGCTGGCGCTCGGTGGAAATTTCCCGACCAGTGTCATTCCCACAACTCTGGTATTGGATCGGGACCACCGGGTAGCGGCGGTTTTCTTGCGCGCCCTACTCGCAGAAGATCTTTTACCGGTGGAGCAACGCATCGCCGCGGAGGGAGCATCATGAGAAGTCTTCGATCCCGAGGCGTACGCCGCTACGGGGCGACCCGGCCCCCGCGCGGCGTCCGCGCCGAGGTGCTGGTCAAATCCTCGCTCGGTTCGTGGGAGCTACAGCCCGCGACCCAGCAGCACGGCAGTGACCGGCGGGTGTCGAGTTCGCGCCCGTCGGGTGGCCGGGGCTCGACCGCGCCGGGTGGCCGCGACGAGCGGCGCGCGAACAACTCCGAAGGTGAAGCGGAGCGTAGTTCGCGTTGACGGTACTGGCAGGAGTGGGGGAATCGTTTCAGCAGACAGCGGCCACCGGGCCGTTGCTGCTCGCCCTCGGCGCCTGCCTGCTGGCCGGATTGGTGTCGTTCGCCTCGCCGTGTGTGGTGCCGCTGGTGCCGGGGTATCTGTCCTACCTGGCCGGTCTCGTCGGCGCGCAGGCGCCGCCGGCGACCGTGGAGCAGGTTCGGCGCGGCCGGACCGCGACGCCCGCGGGCGCGAGCACGACGGCGGTGCTCACCGAGACCTCCGTTGTCGCGGATACCGCCCCGGCGCCCGTTCCCGATTCGGGACGTCTGCGGGTCGCCGGCGCGGCCGGACTGTTCGTCGCCGGTTTCACGGTGGTGTTCGTGCTGGCCACCGCCACTGTCTTCGGCCTCATCCAGACTTTGAACGTCAACCGGGATCTGTTGCAGCGCCTGGGCGGCGTGGTCACCATCGTGATGGGCCTGGCCTTCCTCGGCCTGATCCCGGCACTGCAGCGTGATACCCGGATGGAACCGCGGCGCCTCGCCGGAATCGCCGGAGCGCCACTGCTCGGGGCTGTCTTCGCCCTCGGCTGGACTCCGTGCCTGGGCCCGACACTGTCCGGGGTGATGGCGGTGGCCGCCGGTACCGAGGGCACCACCGCGGTGCGCGGTGTGGCCTTGATCGTCGCCTACTGTCTCGGGCTCGGGCTGCCGTTCGTGATCCTGGCCTTCGGGTCGGCGAGCGCGCTGCGCGGGGTCGGCTGGTTGCGGCGTAATTCCCGCCGGATCCAGGTGATCGGCGGAATTCTGCTGGTCGCGGTGGGTGCCGCCCTGGTGACCGGGGCCTGGGATCAGTTCGTCGGCTGGGTGCGCGACGGATTCGTCGCCGAGGTGACGCTGCCGATATGACCGTGACAGACCGCCCCGAGGCGCCCCCGGTTCATCCGCCCCGGCAATCTCCGCTGGGCCGTGCGCTGGCGCTGCTGCGCAACAGCTGGCGTTCGCTCACCAGTATGCGGACCGCGCTGGTGCTGCTCTTCCTGCTGGCGCTGGCCGCCATCCCCGGTGCGCTGCTGCCGCAGCGCAGCTTGAACGAGCAGAAGGTCGCGACGTACATCGCGGACCGGCCGGTGCTCGGCGAGTGGATGGACCGGTTCGAACTGTTCGACGTGTTCGCCAGTTTCTGGTTCACGGCGATCTATGTGCTGCTGTTCATTTCGCTGGTGGGCTGCATCCTGCCGCGCACCGTGGACCACTATCGGGCGTTGCGGACCCCACCGGTGCGGGTGCCGCGCAATCTGACCCGGTTACCGCACCATCACCGGGTGGTCCTCGACGGCACACCGGACGAGATCGCCGCGCAGGCCCGCACGCGGTTGCGCGGCTGGCGGACCGAGATGCGGCCGGGCGAGCGCGACGGTGAGGTCACGCTGTCGGCCGAGAAGGGTTACACCCGCGAACTGGGCAATCTGGTGTTCCACCTGGCGCTGGTCGGGTTGCTGATCGCTATCGCGGCCGGGAAATTGTTCGGTTACGAGGGCAATGTCATCGTGATCGCGAACAACGGGCCGGGCTTCTGCACGACCTCGCCGGCGGTATTCGATTCCTTCCGGGCCGGGAACGTGAACGACGGAACCGGTATGACCCCGATGTGTGTGAAGGTGAAGAACTTCCGCGCCGACTACCTCGACAACGGCCAGGCCGAGATGTTCACCTCCGATATCTCGTATCAGGAGGGCGCCGATCTGGAGTCCGGGACCTGGCGGGATACCACCATCAAGGTGAACCATCCCCTGCGGGTCGGCGGGGACCGGGTCTATCTGCAGGGTCACGGTTATGCGCCGACGTTCACCGTGACCTTCCCGAACGGCGAGACGCGCACCGAAACCGTGCAGTGGCAGCCCAACGATATGCAGACCTTCCTGTCCAGCGGCGTGCTGCGCATCGATCCGCCGGGCGGCATGTTCGCCACCGAGGAGCAGCGCCGGCAGAACCAGATCGCGATCGAGGGCCTGTTCGCGCCCACCGCGAGTTTCCACGGGTCGCTGCTCACCTCGGTGTACCCGGAGCTGACCGATCCGGCGGTGGCGGTGGATATCTATCGCGGTGACACCGGTCTGGACACCGGCCGCCCGCAGTCGATCTTCGCGCTGGACCAGGAGATGGTGGCGCAGGGTCGGCTCAGCAAGGAGGCCCGGGTGAACCTGCGGCCGGGTGAGACAACCGAACTGCCCGGTGGGACCCGGGTGCGTTTCGACGGTGCGGAAGAGTTCGTGAACCTGCAGGTTTCGCATGATCCGGCGCAGCAGTGGGTGCTGGTCAGCGCCCTGGTGATGATGGGCGGGCTGTTGGTCTCGCTGCTTGTTTCGCGGAGGCGGGTCTGGTTGCGGGTGACCCCGGAGGGTACCGTGGAGCAACGACGCGTCGTAGTAGAGATGGGTGGGCTGGCCCGTACCGATCAGGCCGGCTGGGGTGGCGAGTTCGATCGCCTGCGCCACCGCCTGCTGGACGCGTCCGGCGACTGACCGCCGCCCCCAGGACCCGCGTGGGCGACCACGCACGGGCAGCAAACTGCCCATCGAGCACCGCGGTACGAACACGGGAGATGCAACGATGCCGATCGACGACACGCTCGCCGGCTACAGCGACCTCGCCTACAAGACGGCGATCGTCGTATACGCGCTGGTGCTGGTGCTATTGATCGTGCAGTACGCCTCGGCGCGGGTGCGGCAGGTGAGCGAGCGGGAGCTGGTCCCGGCCGGTGGCGTCGCCGCCGGCAGCGATACCCCGGGCCGGATCACCGAGGCGCCGGCCGTGCCGCTGTCCGAGCGGCTCGGCAATATCGCGTTCTCGGTGCTGTTCGTGGCGGTGGCCCTGCATGTGGGCTCGATCGTGCTGCGCGGTTTCTCGACCGGCCGTTTCCCGCTCGGCAATATGTACGAGTTCGTCGCCATGGCGACCGCGGCGGCCGGGGTGGTCGGTCTGGTGTTCATGCGCGACGCGCGCTACCGGTCCATGTGGGTCTTCCTGCTCGTTCCCATGCTGATCCTGATGTTCCTGGGCGGCACCGTGCTCTACACCGACGCGGCCCCGGTGGTGCCGGCGTTGCGGTCGTTCTGGTTGCCGCTGCACGTCACGATCGTGAGCCTCGGCAGCGGTGTGTTCCTCGTGTCCGGGGTGGCGAGTCTGCTGTTCCTGTACCGGTTGCGTCAGCCCGAGGGTGCGGAATCCACGAACATCCTGGGGGCGATCGCGCGGCGGCTGCCCGACGCCCGCATGCTCGACCGGCTGGCCTACCGCACGACCATCATCGGGTTCCCGCTCTTCGGCGCGGGTGTGATCCTGGGGGCCATCTGGGCCGAGGCGGCGTGGGGGCGGTTCTGGGGATGGGATCCGAAGGAGACCTGTTCGTTCATCGCCTGGGTGCTCTATGCGGCGTACCTGCACGCGCGGGCGACCTCGGGCTGGCGGGACACCAAAGCCGCGTGGATCAATGTGGCCGGATTCGTGGCGATGCTGTTCAACCTCTTCATCATCAATCTGGTCGTTTCCGGGCTGCACAGCTACTCCGGGCTGACCTGATCGAGCGGCTATTTCTCCGGCCGTAATGATCGTTACTCTGCCGCAATGCTCGGTTGCTATTGTTCGGTCGAGTTATTTGCTGAACTGTACAGGGCCCGGCCTGCGATTTATCGGGTTCGACCGGTCATTTCCCCTCCATAGCGCGGCGAGCAATGAGGAGAGCGGCAAGTGGATTCGGAGAATTTCAGTTCGGATAACAGCGGCGATACCGATTACCGCGCGACCGTGGCCGCAGACAACGCGCTCATATGCGGTCTGGAGCCCGACTCCCTGCTCAGATTGGTACGCACCGCCGTGGGGCTGCCCGCCGAAGCGCTCGAACGCCTGGCCGTCGTCGCGGATAAATTGCGCGCGGTGGAAGGGCTGCCGCAACTGGACAGCACCGGCGATTGAACCTGCCCTCCGGGCCGCGGGCGACAACCCGCGGCCGGATATTGTGCGGGTGTGGCGATCAGTGTTCGGCAGAGCCCGGATCGCCGTCCCGATGTTTCTGCTGACGTGAGATCCGCCAGAGGAATTCGGGATCGTCATCCGGGCCGAGAACACGCTTTCGGGCCGGTCCCGGAGCGGGTGTGTCACGCCCGGGGCCGAATGCCTTCCAGCACAGCACCACGATCGCCACGATCGCGATGAGTGCCAACAGGTACATCACGTGGCTCACCTCCTCCAACGAGGTTAGCTCCCGGAGACGCCGGTGGGTATGGGCGGCCGGGCGCCGGTGGTCCCGTTCCGCCGGGCCGAGCTCAGCCGCGCTGTGAAGAAGCGGCCGAGCTGCCCCGCGGGTGTGGTGCGACTCAGCTGCCGCGGACGGTGGCCTCGGTGGTGAGCGATTCGAGCAACCGCATCACTTCCGATTCGCGGAACCGGCGATGTCCACCCGGAGTGCGCAGCGAACCGAGCCGTCCCGCGTGCGCCCAGCGGGTGACGGTCTTGGGGTCTACGTGGAACAGGGCGGCAACCTGGCCCGGGGTCAACAGGTTCTCCTGCACCCCCACGGCGATCGCGGTCATGGCAAACCTTTCTGTTTCGTCACGTTTTCTCATCGGATTCCGACATAGTGGCACCGCGACCCCCGGGTGTTCGAACCACCTACTGTTGGTAAAGCGGAGGTAATGGACAAAACGGATACGCGGTGCGGGTGGGTTCGGGCCGTCGCTTACGCTGGTCAGGTGAGTGACGCGAACCCATCCGAGGAACCGACCGCCCCCGCGCCCGGTACATCGCCGGGCCGCCGACTGGCACGCAACCTGGCGCTGTACACCCTGGCCAGGCTGGCGCTGGTCGCGATACTCACCGTTGTGATCATGGTGGGAGCGGCGGTGGTCACCGTGGAGATACCGCTGGTCGTCGCCATTCTCTTCGCGATCGTCATCGCATTGCCGCTCTCGCTCACGCTGTTCAAGGGGCTGCGCGGGAAGGTGAACGCCGATATCGCGGCCGTGGACGAACGCCGCCGCCGGGACAAAGCACAACTGCGCGCCCGCCTACGCGGTGACGCCGTGGCCGAGAGCCCGGCGGACACCACCACCGCGGCAACCGAATCCACGGCCGAACCCGCGCCGGACGCGGAAACGAAGCGGGGGGATTCGGGCAGCTCCGGCGGCCCGGCGTGAAAAGCTGTGCCCGCGGCAACCCGCGCGGTTGGGCGGACGAAGCCGTCCGGCTCATCGACGCGGACGCCCAGCGCAGCGCCGACACACATCTGCTTCGCTATCCGCTGCCGGTGGACTGGAATGTGCAGCTGTACCTCAAGGACGAGTCCACTCATATCACCGGCAGCCTGAAACACCGGCTGGCCCGTTCGCTGTTCCTCTACGCCCTGTGCAACGGCTGGATCACCGAGGGCACCACGATCGTGGAGGCGTCCTCGGGTTCGACCGCGGTGAGCGAGGCCTATTTCGCCCAGCTGCTCGGCCTGGAGTTCGTGGCGGTGGTCCCGGCGGGTACCTCGCCGCAGAAGATCGCTCTGATCGAAGCCCAGGGCGGGCGATGCCATTACGTACAGCGGCCGCCCGATATGTACACCGAAGCGGCTCGGCTCGCCGCGGAGTGTGGTGGGCATTATCTGGACCAGTTCACCAACGCCGAACGCGCGACCGACTGGCGTGGGAACAACAATATCGCCGAGTCGATCTTCGATCAGCTCACCATGGAGACCCACCCGGTGCCCGAATGGATCGTGGTGGGCGCCGGAACCGGCGGTACGAGTGCGACCATCGGCCGCTATCTGCGCTACCGCCGGCATCCGACCCGGCTGGCCGTGGTGGATCCGGACAATTCCGCGTTCTACGGGGCCTACGAGACCGGTTCGCGGGACTACACGACCGGTATGCCGTCGCGGATCGAAGGGATCGGCCGGCCCCGGATGGAGCCCTCGTTCGTGCCGGAGGTGGTGGACCGGATGATCCACGTCCCCGACCCGGCTTCCGTCGCCGCGGCGAGATTCGCGAGCCGGGGGCTGGGCCGGCGGGTCGGCGGTTCGACCGGTACCAATTTCTGGGGCGCGTGCGGACTGATCGCGCAGCTGCTGGCCGAGGGGCGCAGCGGCAGCGTGGTGACTCTGCTCTGCGACGGCGGCGAACGGTACGCGGGCAGCTATTTCAGCGATGAATGGGTCGCCACCCAGGGCTGGGACCTGACCGCGCCGACCGCGGTCCTGACGGAGTTCCTGGCCACCGGCCGGTGGCCGGCCTGACGCCGCGGTGCGGTGAAAACGACGCGCTCGCCGGGCCGGGCAGCGCCTACGATGACGTCGGTATGGTTCTCGATCCGGGCCGCTCGCACGGCCGTCCTCCCGTGATCCCGGCGCCCGCGGACGAACCGCTCGTGGTGGCGCTGCTGGGTCGTATCGCGCTGCGCCGCGACGCCGAACTGGTGGTGTTGCCGGGGGCCCGGGCCCGGTTGCTGCTGGTGGCACTGGCTCTGCGGCCGGGGCGCAGCCGTAGTGCGGCCGTGCTCATCGAAGAGGTCTGGGGCGGTGATCCGCCGCGCTCGCCGATGAACGCCCTGCACACCCAGATCTCCCGCCTGCGTGCCGCGCTGCCCGACGGCGTGCTGGAGGCCGGGCCGGCCGGTTACCGGGTCGTATTGCGTCCGGAGCAGGTGGATCTGACGGCCGTACAACAGCTGGCCCGGCAGGCCGATACGGTGCTGGCCGCCGGCGATCCACCGGCGGCGCTGGCGATCGTGGGCCGGGCGCGCGCACTCTGGTCCGGTGAGCCGGGTACCGATCTGCCGCCGAGCGAACCGGCCACGGAACTCGCCGCTGTGGCGGCGGAATCCGCCGGAAGACTCGACGATATCGAGCGGGCGGCCCGGGAGGCAGTGGGTGATCTGGACGGGGCTGTCGCCATCGCACGCCGGCAGTCGCGGGAGCGACCCGCCGACGAGGCCCGGGCCCGGAATCTCATGCGGCTGCTCGCCACCGCCGGCCGCGACAGCGAAGCACTGGATGTGTTCGCCGCCCTGCGCTCGATGCTGGCCACCGAACTCGGCACCGACCCGGGTGCCGCGATCACCGAACTCAACACCGCGATCCTGCGTGGCGAATTCGCCTCCCGCACACCACCCCGTCCGCCCGAACAGGAAGTACCGGTACCGGTCTCGGCCGCCGTCGGGGTGCGCGCCGCGCCCAACGCACTGCTCGGCCGCGCGGACGATCTCGCCGAACTGAGCCGCCTGCTCGGAACTTCCCGGGTCACCACCGTGCTCGGCCCGGGCGGCGCCGGAAAGACCAGGGTCGCCAACGAACTCGCCGCGCGATCGGCCGCCACCCAGCCGGTGGTGCTGGTGGAACTGGCCCCGGTGCGGCCGGACGGGACGAGCCGGGACGCGGCGGTGGATATCGAAACCGCCATCGCCGGGGCGGTCGGCCTGGGGGAGACCGTCCGCGATCGCGCACTGCCGCAGGTGCGTCCGCCCGCCGACAGCCGTCGCCGGCTGCGCGACGCGCTCTCGGCCCGGCCGATGCTGCTGGTGCTGGACAACTGCGAGCACCTGATCGAGGGCGCGGCTCTGGTAGTGGCCGATCTGGTGGGCAGTTGCCCGCAACTCACGGTGCTCACCACCAGCCGGTCGCCCTTGGCGATCACCGCGGAAACGGTCTATCCGCTGGCGCCCTTGGCAATCGACGCCGCCGGGTCACCGGCCACCGATCTGTTCGCCGCGCGCGCCCGCGCGGTCCGGCCGTCGGTGCGATTGGACGCGGCGGTCGTGGCCCGGCTGTGCCACACCCTGGACGGGCTACCGCTGGCCATCGAACTCGCCGCGGCCCGGGTGCGCACGATGAGTGTGGAGGATATCGAGCGGCGGCTCGATCAGCGTTTCGCGCTGTTGCGCACCGGCGATCGCACTTCGCCGGAGCGGCACCGCACACTGCACGCCGTGATCGCCTGGAGCTGGAATCTGCTGGAGCCCACTCAGCGGATCGCGCTGCGCCGGATGTGCCGTTTCCCCGCGGGATTCACCCTGGACGCGGCCGAGGCGGTGGCGGGCGGCCCGGAGGTGGGTGATATCGCCACGGCGGTGGACGGGCTGGTCGGGCAATCGCTGCTGGCGGTCGTGGAAGACGACGACAGCGCGACCGATCCCGCGCTGGGCGTGCGTTATCGGATGCTGGAGACGGTCCGCGAATTCGGCGAACAGCAGCTGATCGCCGCGGACGGCGGGACCGGCGCGGAGATCGAACTCGTGGAGTCCCGGATGGCCGGCTGGGGCCGCGAATTCGCGGTGGCGGTCGCGCAGCGGTATCTGGGAGGTGACGAGCTCGGGCCCGCCCTGCTCATGCTCGCGGAACTGGACAACCTGGTGGCGGTGTTGCGCCGGGCCGAGGCGGCCGGCGACCGGCACACCGTGTACGCGGTCTTCCCGGCGGTCTCCATGCGCTGGGTGGCGCAGGGCGCGCATCTGGAATTGATGGGATGGATTCCGCGGCTGCTCGCGCTGCCGCCGCCCGAGCACGCGTCCGGGACCTACGCGGATCTGTACCTGCTGGGCCACGGAATGACCGCACTGCACCTGGCCTTCATGAGCCGCAATATGCGCGAGCTGGCGGTGGTCCGGTTCCGCGTGCGGGCGCTGCTGCGGAACGCGACCGGGATGGACGCGACCCTGCGGTACCTCGGGCAGCTGCTGACATGTCCAGCCGATGTGACCCGGCTGGCCCGGCTGCTCGCCGACGGCGCGCGTTCGGATACCGCGCAGATCAGAGTGGTCGCCCTGGTGGCCCGGGCGAACATCTGGGAGAACATGGGCCGGATCTTCGCCTCCCGTCGCGACGCGCGCGCCGCGTGGGCGCTCACCTCCGAGCCGGAGGTGTGGAGCCGGGCGATGGTGGTCCAGCATCTGGGCGCGCTCGACGGGCAGACCGCGAACTATCGTGAATCGGTCGGGTACTACGAGGAAGCCGCCGAACTGCTGCACCGGATCCGCGCCTACGACGAAAGCCTCGAGGTGCGTTCGTTCATGGCGGTGTGCCTGGCCGGTATCGGTGAGCCGGGGCGGGCGCGGCGGGAACTCGCCGCCGCGTTGGGTCTGTCCGGTTCCGGTGGGGCGGGACTGGAGCTGATCGACGATCCGACCATCCGGCGCAACCACCGGCTGTCGACGATCTCGGCCGGGCTCGCCGAGGTCGAACTCGCCGAAGGCGATACCGAGGCCGGGCTCGCCCATTTCCGGCGTGCGCTGGATCTGCTGGGCTGGCCCGGAGGTGAATTCACGCCCGGGCCGGGAGCATTGCTGATGTGTTCGACGACCGTCGCCGCGCATGTACTGGCCGGGCGGATCGAGGCGGTCGCGCCGCTGGTGCCGGAGCTGGCCGTCATCGCGCTGGACCGGCTCGGCACGGTTCCCGATCTGCCGCAGATCGGTGCGGTGGCCTGTGCGCTCGGGTCGGGTCTGCTGGCTCTGGACCCGGGGTCCGCGGCCGGGGTCGAACTGCTCGCGCTGGCACCGGTGGCGAACGCCCGGCAGGACTATCCGGTCATCCGCTGGGAGCGGCATCACGAACTGTGGCGGGAACGGCTCGGCGAACGCCGGGTCGACGCGGCTGTCGACGCGGCCCAGCGGTTGCGCAGGACGGTGGCCGCCGAGCGGATCCTGGAATTGATCGATACGGTCGGCGCGCCACCGGGCCCGCTCCACCGGTCGGCGACCGATTGAGCGGGCCCGGCGGCACGTACCCGTCATGCGCGGCGCATATAGGCCCGTACCGTGAGCGGCGCGAACACCGCGATGATCGCGGCGGCGCCCACCAGCGACCAGAGCACGTGCATCCCGATATGCCCGGTGTTCATCAGGTCCCGGCAGGCCCACACCAGATGGGAGACCGGATTGACGTCGATGAACGCCTGCAGCCAGCCCGGCATCGTCTCTTTGGGCACGAAAGCCGGCGAGGCGAAGGTCAACGGGAACATGACGAGCATCGAATAGCCCTGTACGGCCGAGGCCTTGTTGGCGATCACGCCGAAGAAGGCCCAGATCCAGCTGGTGGCGAAGGAGCAGGCCACGACCAGCAGGACCGCCAGCAGGACACCGGCCGGTTCGGGGCGGTAGCCCATGATGAAGCCCATCACGACGGTGAGCACCGAGGCGATGCCGTAGCGCACCATATCGGCGGTGAGCGCGCCCGACAGGGCGGCGATCCGGGCTATCGGCAGGGATTTGAAGCGGTCGAAGACCCCCTTCTCCATATCCTCCTTGAGCTGGACACCGGTGACCACCGAGGTCATCACGACGGTCTGCACCAGGATGCCGGGAATGATGACCGGTAGATAGCTCTTCACGTCGCCGGAGATGGCCCCGCCGAAGATGTAGGTGAACATCAGAGTGAAGATCACCGGCTGGATTACCACGTCGAACAGCTGCTCGGGATTGTGCTTGATCTTGAGCAGGCCGCGATAGGCCATGGTGAGGGTGTTCTCGAAGGTTTTTCGCAGCCCGATCCGGGCCGCCGGTTCCGGAATCCGCGCAACCGTGACGGGCGCGGGTTCGGTCAGTGTCGTGGTCATGCTGCGGTCCGTTCGGTGTCGGTGTCGGCCGGGCGGCCGGTGAGGGTCAGGAAGACTTCGTCGAGGCTGGGCTTGGATACGGTGATCTCTTCCACCGCGATATCGAAGTCGCGCAGCCTGATCAGCAGATCGGTGGTGCTGTTCGGATCGGGCAGCGCGGCGGTCAGCCGGCCGGCCTCCGGGGTGGCCTGC
>JABFXT010000558.1 GCA_013361595.1 Nocardia sp.
GAGTTGTTCGAGGAGGTCGGGTGCGGGATCCGGATCGAACCGGGCGTGACCGAGGACTTTGAGTCGTTTTCGATTCGGATAGTCCACCGCGATGATCGCTACGCGGTCGTCGGCGTCGAGGTGGCCCGCGGTGATGTACTGACGGTTGCCCAGGCTCTCACCCCAGACCAGCCGCGTGGGGCCGACTACTTTCACGAAGCCCGCCGGCCCGCCGCGGTGTTGTACGTAGGGCCAGCCGTTACTACCGGTGGAGGCGATGTAGAAACTGTCGCGCCGCTGTAGGAACTCGGCTTCCGCCGCGCCCATACCGGTCGGCGTGGGCGCGGCGGAAATCGCGTGTTCGTAGCGGTCGAACGAGCCTCGTCGGCGCTGATGCGCCTGCTCATCCGCTCCGAAAGTCAGTGCGAAGAAATGTTCCATGATCAGAACGACAGGATCGAGTATCCGTCGGCGACGAGGGCACGCACGCTGGCCAGGCCCGAAGTACCCGGCAGCGGGTTGTCCTTGATCAGCTCGAGGCCGGAAGTCCGAGCGCCCTCCTTGCCCCCGAAGAAGTCGGTGCATCCACAGGAGACCCCGGCGATCGTATGCCGAACTGCTTGGTAGACATCGTAGGCGGGGTGCTCGGGTGAGTTCAGGAGCTCGGGCCAGCGGGTGCCCGCACCCTGGAATTGCAGCCGGACCTCGTCGCCGGCCTGGTCGAAGTCATAGGCAGCGGCGAGGGCATTGAAGACACGGCCGAGCGCTTCGTCGCCGCCGTTGGGGTCGCTCATCACGAGGACGGCGGTCTTGGTCGAGGTACTCATTGTCTTTTCTCCTTCGGGTGGATGAGTCGAGGGCCGATCGGTTGTCGCGCGACGAGAACGACCGTTCTCGACTTGAGCGATAGTATATGAGAACGGAAGTTCTCAACGCAAGGAGGCCGCTGTGCCGGATGAAACCGACGCGCGACAGGTTCTTGCCGCGGCGGACCGGTTGTTCAACGACCGAGGTGTGCAGGCGGTGGGGATGGACAGCATCCGCGACGCCGCGAACGTGCCGTTGAAGCGCCTCTACCGGCACTACCCCTCCAAAGCCGATCTGGTGTGCGCGGTACTGGAGCAGCGCGACCGCGACGTGCGTAGTGCGATCGCCGAGTATGTGGACGCGCGCGATCGCACGCCGCGGGAGCGCGTCCTCGCAGTATTCGACTTCTTGCTCGAATGGTTCTCCGAACCCGGTTTCCGGGGATGCCTGTTCATCAACACGGTCGGGGAGCTGGGCGGTACCTCCGACGACGTCGGTCGGATCGCGCGTCGTCACAAGCGCGCTGTGCGTGACTATCTGGCCGACCTCGCGGCCGAGTGCTCATATCCCGCGGACCTGGCCGATCAGCTCATGATCCTCGCCAACGGAGCCATGGTGACCGCCGCCGTCAACGAAGAGCCGCAGGCGGCCCACCAAGCGCGCGCCGCGGCCGAGGTCCTGCTTTCCGCGGCCGAGAGCCGCAACGCATCATCGGCCTGAGTTCGACAGTGCCGCTGTGCACGGTTGATATCAACCGCTCCTGCGGCTCTACAACCAGGTGTCGAGAGTCGTGGTGGTGAGGAAATGGTCCAGATCGGCGCGCCAGGGAGCCGGGGTGGTCTTCTCCGGTTCGATGGCGGTGTACTGGCCGCGGTAGAACAGCAGCGGGCGGCCGTTCGAGGTCGCGGGGGTTTCCGACATGGCCAGGACCCGGCCGATCACGATGAAATGGTCGCCGCCGTCGACCACGCTGTCCACCCGGCATTCGATGGTGGCCAGTGAGTTGTCGAGCCGGGGCAGGCCCAGTTCGGAGGTGTGCCAATCGGTTCCGCCGAACTTGTCCGGCTCGCGGGAGCCGAATCTCGCGCAGACCGACTGCTGCTCCTCGGCCAGGACGTTCACGCAGAAACGCCCGTCGGCCTCGATGGCGGCCCAGGAGCGGGACCCCTTGGTCGGGCAGAACAGCACCAGGGGCGGTTCCAGGGAGAGCGCGGCGAAGGACTGGCAGGCGAAACCGATGGGGGTATCGCCGTCGGTGAACGTGGTGATCACGGTGATACCGGTGCAGAACTGCCCGAGGATATTGCGGAACTGCCGGGGGTCGATGGTGGTGGTCTCGTCCGTGGTCGCCTCGCCCGCGTCGCCTGCCGGATCAGCTGGTGCCGTCAGGTTCATACCGTCCTCGCCTCTTTCGGTGGTGCTGCCGGCGGGCGAACCGCCGGATTGCGCCGGGCCCGGTGCGAGTATCGCACCGGGCCCGGCCGGATATCACTTGAAACCCACGCTGAAATCGTGGCCCCACAGGCTGACCGCGGTGGATTCCCGGGCGATCCAGCTGTGATCGTCGACTTCGAGCCCCTCACAGCCGAATTCGATATCGAATCCGCCCGGGGTCTTCATATAGAACGACAGCATCTTGTCGTTGATGTGCCGACCGAGGGTGGCCGACATCTTGACCTTCTTGCGCTGGGCGCGATCCAGGCACAGGCCGACATCGTCGGAGTTCTCCACCTCGACCATGAGGTGGACGATGCCGGTCGGGTTGGGCAGCGGCAGGAACGCCAGCGCGTGGTGGCGCGGATTGCACCCGTAGAACCGCAGCCAGGCCGGATCGCCGTCCTCCGGGCGGCCCACCAGTTGCGGCGGCAGGCGCATGGAATCGCGCAGCCGGAACCCCAGTACATCCTGGTAGAACGCCTGGGCTGCGGCATCGTCGTTGCAGGTCAGGACAACATGACCCAGGCCCTGTTCGGCGGTGACGAACTTGTGGCCGTAGGGGCTGACGAACCGGCGGCCGAGATACTGCGCCCCGTAGAACGCCTCGAGGGTGTTCTCGGCGGGATCGGAGAAGCGGATCATTCCCTCGACCCGCCGCTCGGCGAGCTCCGCCTTGGTGCCCTCCTCGAACGCGACGCCGTTCTTCTCCAGTGTCTCCCGGAGGCGCTGGAGCGCGGGACCGTCGGTGACCTCCCAGCCCGATACCAGCAGCCGGTCCTTCTCCCCGGGCACGATCACCAGCCGGGCGGCGAAATCGTCCATCCGGAGATAGAGCGCGTCGGGGTTGTTCCCGTCGCCCTCCATCATGCCGAGCACTTTCAGGCCGTACTCGCGCCAGGCCGCCATATCGGTGGCCTCGATGCGCATGTACCCGAGCGCCTTGATACTCATCGTCATTTCTCCTTGACGCCGAGCAGGAAATCGGAGGCCAGCCGGTTGAACTCGGCGAACTTCTCCAGTTGCGCCCAGTGCCCGCAGCCACCGAAGACGTGCAGTTGCGCGCGCGGGATGTTCTTGAGCGCCACCAGCGCGCCGTCGAGCGGGTTCACCCGGTCCTCGCGACCCCAGATGAGCAGTACCGGCTGACGCAGCTTGTAGGCGTCGCGCCAGAGCATGCCCTTCTCGAAATCGGCACTCGCGAAGGATTTACCCATCGCGCGAGTAGCCGCGAGGGCCTCGGGCGTGCTCGCGGAAGCGAAGCGTTCCTCGATGAGCTCCGCGGTGACCAGGGACTGGTCGAACACCATGATCCGCAGGAACGCCTCGAGATTCTCCCGGGTCGGTTCGTAGTTGAACTTGCCCAGCAGCTTGACGCCCTCGGTGGGATCGGGGGCGAACAGGTTGGTGCTGAGCCCGCCCGGACCCATCAGGACGAGTTTCCCGGCGCGATCGGGGTAGTCGAGCGCGAACCGTACCGCGGCGCCACCACCGAGCGAATTACCCAGCAGGTGCACGCGCCCGGTGATGTCCAGGGTGTCGAGCAGATCCTTCAGCGCCGAGGAGCTGTGCACGAAGTACTGCGGATGCTCGGTCGGCTTGTCGGACTGCCCGTACCCGGGCTGGTCCACCGCGATCACATGGAAGTCGCGGGCCAGTACGGGGATATTGCGGGAGAAGTTCGACCACGACGAAGCGCCCGGGCCGCCGCCGTGCAGCAGCACGATGGTGGGGCCGTTACCGACCCCGGCCTCGTGATAGTGCAGTTTCAGATCCGGACGTACCTGCGCGAACCGCGAAGTGGACTCGTAGGTGAGTTCGGCGGTAGAGGTCATCACACCATCCCGTCGGAAACCGGGAGCCCGAACTCGTGTGTGCCGTACATGACGTAGGCCCGCTCGGGATCGTTGGAGGCGTGCACCCGGCCGGCGTGCGCATCGCGCCAGAAGCGCTGCAGCGGCGTGCCGTTCACCAGCGCGGTGGCCCCGGAGCTCTCGAAGAGCTTGTCGATCGAGGCGATGGCCCGGCCGGTCGCGCGGACCTGGTCGCGCCGGGCGCGCACGCGCAGATCGAACGGAATCTCCTTGCCCTCGAGCAGCAGCGCGTACTCGTCGGCGACATTGCCCGCGAGCTGACGCCAGGCGGCGTCGATATCGCTGGAGGCCTCGGCGATCCGGACCTTGGTGAACGGATCCTCCTTGGCCTTCTCGCCGGCGTAGGCCGCGCGCAGTCGCTTGCCCTGGTGCTCGACATGGGCCTCGTAGGCGCCGTAGGCCATGCCGACGATCGGCGCGGAGATGGTGGTGGGATGGATGGTGCCCCAAGGCATCTTGTACACCGGGTCGGTATTGCGTTCCAGGCCGGGCGATTTCAGATCGTTCATGGTCTTGTAGCTGAGGAACCGGTGCGTGGGGACGAAGACGTCCTTCACCACGAGGGTGTTCGACCCGGTGCCGCGCAGGCCGACCACATTCCACACGTCGTCGATCTCGTATTCCGAGCGCGGGATCAGGAAGCTGCCGAAATCGACCGGCTTACCGTTCTTGATCACCGGTCCGCCGACGAAGGTCCAGTCCGCGTGGCCCGAGCCCGAGGACCAGGCCCACGAGCCGCTGACCTGGTAACCGCCCTCGACCACGGTGCCGGCGCCCATGGGCGCGTAGGACGAGGAGATCCGCACATCGGTGTTCTCGCCCCACACCTCTTCCTGGGCCTCTTGGCCGAAGAGGGCCAGATGCCAGTTGTGCACGCCGATGATCCCGGCGACCCAGCCGGTGGAACCGCAGGCGCTGGCGATCTTGCGGACGGTGTCGTAGAAGACGACCGGATCGGCGGCGTGCCCGCCCCACTGCTTCGGCTGCAGCAGCCGGAAGAAACCGGCTTCCTGCAGGTCCTTGATGGATTCCTCGGGGATCTGCCGAAGGTCTTCGGCCTCCTGTGCGCGGGCGCGCAGCGTGGGCAACAGCGCCTCGACCCGTTCGGTCACTTCTCGCGTCATCTCCGGCCCCTGCTCCTGCCTGGTCGTTTGCTAAGCGGTAGTCATCTGCTCACGGCAGAATTTACCTCTGAGACTAGAACAGGTTCTTGTTCATGTCGAGAACCGGTGCCAACGTGGTGCGAATATGCGACATGTGCTGGATGTGGCGCGAATAGCTGGCGCTCGAGGCGCCAGTTTTGTAACGTGTTCTAGTACAGCAGGAGGAGGAATTGCGATGGCAGCAAGCACGCCGGGCGGCGGTGCGAAGGTCCGGGAACTCGATGTCGGCTCGGCCCCCACCCGCTACGCGCGCGGATGGCATTGCCTGGGACTGGCGGAGAATTTCCGCGACGGCAAACCGCATTCGGTGCAGGCTTTCGGAACCAAACTGGTGATATGGGCCGACAGTGCCGACGAGTTGCACGTACTCGACGCCTACTGCCGCCATATGGGCGGCGACCTCAGCATGGGCGAGGTGAAGGGCGACGATATCGCCTGCCCGTTCCACGACTGGCGCTGGGGCGCGAACGGTAAATGCACCTCGATTCCCTAC
>JABFXT010000679.1 GCA_013361595.1 Nocardia sp.
GGGTAAGGGGTTGCCCGAGATCGCCGCCGAACTCGGCCGCACCACCTCGGCCGTCCAGGCGGCCCTGCGGAATTTCGTTCCGCCGGAGGAGAAGGTACGAGCGGGCGACCGGGCCGGCTGGATCCGCGACCGGATGGCGGCCGAACCCGAATGGGATTGGTGGTCGGTGGTGATGGACCACCATCGGCACGGCCCCTCCGCGCTCTGGCTCACCGAACACGAGCACATCGCCCGCGGCGCCTGGCGCGATCGCACCCCGATGCCGGTGCTGGCCCAACGGCTCGATACCGCAGAAATCGAGGTGGCCGGCTTTCTGCGGGCGCTCGGTCTCGCGGAGAACATGGCCGAAGTGGCCGACCGGCTCGGTGCCACTCCGGGCCAGGCGCTGGCCAAACGGGTGAACGCGGCACGCGATCAGGAACAGTCGGCGAACTGGATCCTGGTGGTCGACGGTGCCGCGGGCACCGTCAAACCGCGGAGTGCGCCGGTGCGCCGTCATGTTTCGGTACATACGAGCCGGGCCGCCGCCGAAGCGGACCGGGACCGGGTGCTGCGCTGGCATCGCCGATCCGCGGGCGACAGCACCACCCCCGTCTGGTGGACGATCGCCCAGCGCGGCGTCGGCGATATCGCCGGCCGCACCTACTGCGGCGTGTTCACGCCGCGCCTGATCGACAGCGGCATCCGGGCGGACGCGCTGGAGGTCGGCGATCGCATCCTCATCGCCGGATCGGACGGACATCCGCAGGAAGCCCTGGTGGAGTCGGTCGCCCAGCGGGGCGAGGTGGTGGTCGCCGATCTGGGACCGGTGGGTGATTCCCGCGTCCACCAGGTGATCGAATTCGATGCCGGGGAACGGGTCGAGGTGCTCACGCCGCAGGAGTGACAGGCTCCCGGTGGCCGGATTCGCCGCGGCCACCGGGCATGAACGCGCAGGCGATCAGGATGGCCACTGCCATCACCGCGACCGCCACGAACACCAGATGCACCCCCTCGGCCAGCACCGCGGGCGAGGGGGTGCCGGTATCGCCCACCCGCGAATTCACCAGGGCACCGAATACGGCGACGCCCACCGCGCTACCGATGGACCGCGCGAACATGTTCGCCGAGGTCACCACGCCGCGTTCGCCCCAGGTGGCGCTGGTCTGCGCCGCGATCAGGGTCGGGCTTGCCACGAGCCCCATACCGAGTCCGATGACGAAACAGGTGACCGCCACCTGCGCGATATTCGTTCCCGGGCCGATGAAGAGGGTGCCGGCGGCGCCGAGAGTGGCGGTGGCCCCGCCGATCAGGGCGGTGCGCCGGAAACCGATCCGCAGATACACCCGGCCGGACTGGGACGCCGAGACCGGCCAGCCGAGAGTGAGCGCCCCGACGGTCAGACCACCGATCACCGCCCCGGCGCCCAGCACGCCCTGGGTGAAGGTCGGCACATACGAGGTGAGACCGAGCAGCAGCGCGCCCACCAGCGCGGAGATCGCGGAACTGGCCACCACCACCCGCCGGGTGAACAGCCACAGCGGTAGCACCGGATCCGCCGCTCGGCGTTCCACCAGGACGAACGCCACCAGTACGGCCGCACCGCCGGCGAAGATCGCGATGCTCACCGGCGCGTCCCATGCCCAGGCGTGTCCTCCTTCGAGCAGGCCGAGGATGATCGCCCCGGCGCCCGAGGTGAGCAGTACCGCGCCCGTATAGTCCACCCGCCGGCGCGCACGCGAAGGTGTTTCGGTGAAGTGGCGCAACAACATCCATCCGGCCCACGCGGACAACGGCAGATTGACCAGGAAGATCCACCGCCACCCGACATATTCGGCGAACACCCCGCCCAGCAGTGGCCCGAGCACCGAGGAGAAGGCCCAGACACCGGCCAGATAACCCTGCACCTTCGCGCGTTCGGCCAGCGTGTAGAGATCGCCGGCGATGGTCATGGTCATCGGCTGGATGGCGCCCGCGCCGATACCCTGCACGGCCCGGAACACGATCAGCCACAGCATGCTGCCCGCGAGCCCACACAGCAGCGAGCCGAGCGCGAAGACCGCGATCCCGAAGAGGATCACCGGTTTACGGCCCACCGTATCGGCGATCTTGCCGTACACCGGTACGGTCACGGCCTGGGCGAGCAGATAGATGGAGAACAGCCAGGGGAACTGGGCGAACCCGCCCAGACTCTCGGTGATGGTCAGGACCGCGGTCGCGATGATCGTGGAGTCGAGGGCGATGAGCCCGGTGGCCAGCATGAGCGACCACAGGATCGCGCCACGCTCGGAGCGGAGCCCCACATCGGTTCGCACCGTCTCCGCCACCATCACCACACCTCGTTCGCCGCAGGACCGGAATGATCAACATGATCGCCGGCTCACCGTATTCCCCGCGCCGCTGGACCCGCCGCCGATTTTCCATATGATGGGACGCTTCGCACGCGCGTCCGGCGAGGCAGTACACCCCGCTCCCGGCACCATCGCATCTCGTCACGACCGGCCGGGACTCGCGTTGTGCGGTGGAGCAACCTCGTACGGGGGCTGCTGTGAGCCCGCACAGAGTGCCTGTGACACAGCGGAATCGGTGGTTACCATCCGCGGCATGAGAGCACCGGTACCACATCGCGACCGCCGGATCCGCCCGCGGATCCCGTTCGGCGGAGCGCTCGCCGCGGCCGGGATCCTCCTCGCGGGATGCGGCGGGGCCACGGAACCCGTGGATCCGGCGGCCGTCTGGGACCCCTGCGGACTGCCCGCCGATCTGCTCGCCGAATCGGGTTTCGCCGCCGGTTCGATCCGGCGCGATGTCGCCACCGAACCCGGCTGGGCCGGTTGCGGGTGGAGCAGCGACCGGGCCGCGCTGCGCGTCCTGTTCGCCACGACGGGATCGCCGGAGGAGGTGGCGGGGACCGGGGATACCAGCACGGCGATCACCGTCGGGGACCGGACCGGCCGGCGATTGCACACCGGATCCGCCGATACCGCGACCACCTGCACGGTCGCCCTGCCGACCGCCGACGGTGGCGTGGTCCGGGTCCGGGTGGACAGCGCCCCCGGCACTACCGTGAGCGCCTGCGCCGGGGCCGAACGCGCGGCAAGCGCCCTTGCACCCGCGTTTCCTGTCTGAGCAGGCTGTTCGACCATAACCCGGACCACTGTGAACGATCACAAGGCAGACGGTTCGACCGTGCGCGGTCGTCCAGTCGCGTCGGTAAACCCACCCACGATCCGACACATGATCATTACTGTTGAGCCCCAGTCTCGCCGAGGGGTAGAAGGAGTCAGCAGCATGACCGTCGATTCGACCAGAACGAAGCTGACGCTATCCGGCCGGCCCATGTCGGCCCCGCTCCAGGATGTGCGCAAACTGTCCCGGCGGATGGTCGGCCATTTCGTGGAGAACGTGGTCCCGTGCGGGACGCTGCCCGGCGATGCCATCCACGGTGATGTCACCACCATGACCCGCACCTGTCTCGAACTCGCGGTCAGCATGCTCGACGGCAAGGACATCCCGGAGAAGACGCGGCGGCTGGAGAACGCCGCGGCCGGCTGGGCACGTGAGGGGGTGCCGATCGACACCATCCACCATGCCGTGCACGAGGGTTTCCGGCTCGGCCTGGACCTGGTCGTGTCCAATGCCACGGTCACCGACTATTCGGCGCTGGTCGACGGGGCCAAGCTGGTGGTCGAGATGCTGGACAAGATGACCGTCTGCATCTCCATGGCCTATGTCCGCGAACTGCGCTCGGTGGTGAGCGAACATCACACCGCCGTACACCCACTGACCTCCGCGCTGCTGGGCGGGCACAGCACCTCGACCATGGCCCGGGAATGCGGAATCGAGATCGCACCCGCCTACACCGTCCTCGCGATGGCCATTCCGGCGCATCCCGACGAGGCGGTACCCGCCCTCGACGGCAAGGTCGTGGCCCGGCGCAAACTGCGCCGGGTCCAAGCCGAGCTGGCGACCCGCTGCGAGGATTCGGCGCTGTCGCTGCTGAGTGTGGACGGGGGCACCGTACTGCTGCCGTCGGAGATCCTGACCGGCGAGGCCCTCGACGATCTGGTCGCTCAGCTGTCGCGGGCGGCACAGGTCCCGATCAGTGCCGCGGTGGTGGAGGCACCCACCGCAGAGGTGCCTTCGGCGGCGGATCAGGCCCATGAGCTGCTGGATATGGTGCAGCGGCTCGACTGTGTGCCCGGCCTGTACCGGTTCGACGATATGGCGCTGGAATACCAGCTCACCCGGCCCGGGCCCGGCCGGGAGTATCTGGGCTCGCTGCTGGATCCGCTCGACGACCACCCGGAGTTGCTGGAGACCCTGCAGCGTCATATCAGCAACAACCTGAACCGGCAGCGCACGGCGCGTCTCATGCACATCCACACCAACACCATCGACTACCGGCTGTAGCGGGTCGGCCAGCTCACCGGTTTCGACCCCTCGCAGCCGTCGGGATTGTGGTATCTCCGGTCCGCGCTCGTGGCGCGGAGCTACCGGACGAGCTGAGCGGTCACGCCCGCTTCCGTCCGCTGCGCACCTGCGCCACATAGGCCCGGGACACCGCGGCGGTCAGAGTATCGAGAACATCGATCACGAAACAGCCGTCGACATTGTCGGCCGGGACGGCCGGTGTCTGCGGTGCTGCCGGATCACGCAGTCCCAGACCACTTTTCACACCCTCGTGCAGCGCGTGCTGGATGATCTCGAGGGGAACTTCCTCCCGCGCCCAGCGGGCGGCTGCCACTTCCAGCCGCGCCAGCACCTGACGCCCCGAGGGGTCCGAATCGTCCAGCAGCGCCAGCGCCAGACCCAGCCCCACCCGGAATGCCGTCTCGAAATCCGCTCCCGGCCGTTCGATCGTCCCGGGGCCCACACTGTTCGCCGACCAGATACGCATCAACTCGGCGGGTTCCGGCACGTCGAACAGTTCCCGGGAATCCTCGGGCCCGCGGTCGGACTGCCCACTCGTGCACATACGTGCTCCCTCCACCAGCGACCGGCAACCGATATGGACAAACGTATAGTTGCCCACCCGGTGCCGGACGACACATCGACCGGACTTCGGTCCACTTCGGAACGCGGGTCGGCAAAGATAGTGAGACGTCCCATCAACACATACTTCGACTTCGTGCAGTCGCCCACCGGTACCGCCCGCTCGTCGCGCCCGGCCCTACGACGAGCGCCCCGCCGCTCCCCCCGTTAAGGTGCGGCGGTGGAGACCGGTGATCTGATAGACCGCAGCAGTTCCATCGCGGAGCGGCTCACGACGACCCAGGCGGCACCGCCGCCCTGGCTGGTACTCGCCACCGCGGTGGTCGCGTTGATACTGGTCGGTTATGGGCCCCTGTGGCGGATCACCCGCAATGTGGTCACCATCGCGCACGAGGGCGGGCACGCGCTGATCGCGTTGCTGAGCGGACGTCGCCTCAACGCCATCACACTGCACTCGGACACATCGGGACTCACGGTCTCCAGTGGAAAACCGTACGGACTCGGCATGATCCTGACGGCGCTGGCCGGTTATCCGGCGCCGCCCCTGGTCGGTCTCGGTTTCGCGGCGCTGCTGGGTGCCGGGCGGATAACCCTCATGCTGTGGATCGCGATCGCCGCCCTGGCCGTCATGCTGGTGATGATCCGCAATGTGTACGGCGTGGTCTCGGTGGTGAGCACCGGCGCACTGGTTTTCGCGGTGTCCTGGTTCGGGTCCGACGCCCTGCAGGCCGGGTTCGCCTATCTGGCGACCTGGCTGCTGCTGCTCGC
>JABFXT010000271.1 GCA_013361595.1 Nocardia sp.
CCCGTTCGCGCTGCTCCCACACCTGATCATGGACCTCGGAATGGTCTACATGCTGGTCGCGTGACCGGGCGGAACCGGCACCCCGGTCGCGTCCGGTCCCGCGGCCCGGCCGCGCAACACGGTCGAGATCCGCACATGTTCGGGACCGAGCGCGGTGCGGAGCAGTTCGGCGACCCGGCCGGCACTGTCCGCGGCGCTACCGCAGGTGAAAACATCGACGAAGATATCGCCGGATTCCGGGTAGGTGTGCAGCGAGGCGTGGGATTCGGCCAGCAGCGCCAGCACTGTCACGCCGTGCGGGTCGAACTGTTTGCCGACGATCTCGCAGACGGTGACGCCGGCACCGGTCAGTGCGTATCGCAGCGCGCTTTCCAGCGCGGTGAGATCGTCGCACAGCGCACGGTCGACCCCACCGAACTCGGCCAGCACATGGCGGCCGGTGAATTCCGCCGTCACCATCTCGCCCCGCTCACTCGTGCCCGGCGCCGGTCATCAACCCGCGGCCACCGTGACCTCGTCGAACACCACATCGCCGGCCGCGTCGGATTCGGCCAGATCGACCGTGGCGAGCAGCGCCCAGCCGTGATCACCGGCCGGATCGTCGAGGACCTGGCGTACCTGCCAGAAGCCGGGCCGCTTCTCGACCCGGAACAGTTGCGGCCCGCGTGCGTCGGGGCCGGTGCCGATGCTGTCGTACTCGGCGAAATAGGGGGCGAGATCGTCCGCCCAATCCGGGCCCGGGGACAGCTCCGCCAGCTCGTCCCAGCGTTGCCGGGAAGCGAGCTCGACCCGGCGGAAAACGGCGTTACGCACCATCACCCGGAAAGCCCGTTCGTTGGCGGTGACCGGCCGCACGCTCTCGCCACCGAACGCGATCTGCTCGGCATCGGTCTCCGCGCCCGCCCCGGTCAGCTGTTCCCATTCGTCGAGCAGACTGGAATCCACCTGCCGCACGAGTTCGCCGAGCCATTCGGTGAGGTCGTCGAGTTCCTCGGTGCGCGCCGCGTCCGGAACCGTGCGGCGCAACGCCCGGTAGGCGTCGGCGAGATAGCGCAGCACCACTCCCTCGGAGCGCGCGAGCTCATAGTAGGAGATCAGTTCGGTGAAGGTCATCGCCCGTTCGACCATGTCGCGCACCACCGATTTCGGTGACGGAGTGAACTCCGACAGCCAGGGATGCCCGGCCCGGTACGTCTCGTAGGCACCCTCGATCAGCTCCGCGAGCGGTTTCGGCCAGGTGATGTCCTCGAGCAGTTCCATCCGCTCGTCGTAATCGATCCCCTCGGCCTTCATCTCGGCCACGGCCTCGCCACGGGCTTTGTGCTGCTGGGCCATCAACAGCTGCCGGGGATCCTCCAGGGTGGCCTCGACCAGCGACACCATATCGAGCGCATAACCGGCCGACGCGTTGTCGAGCAGCTCGAACGCGGCCAGCGCGAACGGCGACAGCGGCTGGTCCAGCGCGAAATCCCGCTGCAGGTCGACGGTGAGCCGGGCGTAGCGGCCCTTCTCGTCCGGCTCGGAGAGCTGCTGAACGACTCCCGCGTCGCGCAACGCACGGTAGAGCCGGACGGCTCGCAGGATATGACGCCGTTGCGCCGCACGCGGTTCGTGATTGTCCTCGAGCAGATGCCGCATCGCCTGGAAACAGTTGCCCGGCCGCGCGATGACGTTCAGCAGCATCGCGTTGGTCACCGCGAATCGCGACACCATCGGTTCGGGCGCGGCGGTGACCAGCCGGTCGAAGGTCTCCTCGCTCCAGGACACGAAACCCTCGGGTGGTTTGCGCCGCTGCACTTTCCGCATCTTCTTGGGATCGTTACCGGCCTTCGCGAGCAACCGCGTGTTCTCGACCTCGTGCTCGGGTGCCTGCACCACCACCGTGCCCATGGTGTCGAATCCGGCCCGGCCGGCCCGGCCGGCGATCTGATGGAATTCCCGGGCCTTGAGCCGCCGGGTGCGGAAACCGTCGAATTTGGTGAGGCCGGTCAACAGCACGGTGCGGATCGGCACATTGATACCGACTCCCAGCGTATCGGTGCCGCAGACGACCTTGAGTAGTCCGTCCTGAGCGAGGCGCTCCACCAGGCGGCGGTATTTGGGGAGCATCCCCGCATGGTGGACTCCGATCCCGTGCCGGATCAGCCGCGACAGGGTCTTCCCGAACCCCGAGGAGAACCGGAACTCGCCCAATGCCTCGGCGATCGCGTCCTTCTCCGCCCGACTGGCGAAGTTCGCGCTGGTCAAGGCCTGGGCCCGCTCCAATGCCGCGGCCTGGGTGAAATGGACGACATAAACCGGGGCCTGGTGGGTGGTCACCAATTCGGTCAACGTCTCGGTGATCGGAGTGCGCGCATAGGAGAAGTGCAGTGGTACCGGGCGTTGTGTACCCGCCACCACCGCCGTGGCGCGGCCGGTCCGGCGCTCCAGATCGGCGGCGAAGAAATCGACCTCACCGAGGGTGGCCGACATCAGCAGGAACTGCGCACGGGGTAATTCGAGCAACGGGACCTGCCAGGCCCAGCCGCGATCGGGGTCGGCGTAGAAATGGAACTCGTCCATCACCACCTGCCCGATCTCCGCATCGGGGCCCTCCCGCAGGGCGAGGTTGGCGAGGATCTCGGCGGTGGCGCAGATGATGGGCGCGTTCGGATTCACCGCGGCGTCCCCGGTGACCATGCCGACCCGCTCGGCGCCGAAGATCTCGCACAGGGCGAAGAACTTCTCGCTCACCAGCGCCTTGATCGGCGCGGTGTAGTAGCTGCGCAGCCCCTGGGTGAGCGCGAACAGATGCGCGCCGACGGCTACCAGTGATTTACCCGAACCCGTGGGGGTGGCGAGAATGACATGGGATCCGGCCGCGAGCTCCAGCACGGCCTCGTCCTGAGCGGGGTACAGCGCGGTGCCCTGCTCGGCTGCCCATATCGCGAACGACTCGTACAGCGCGTCGGCGTCGGTCCCCGGTATCTCGAGCAGTTCGGTCAGATCCACCCGGGACACCCTACGGGCTCCGGCCCGCCGGTCACCGGCACGGTGGGCGTGTGCCGGTCCTCATCCGGTCCGGCGTCAGCCGCGTTCTTCGTCGTCGCCGTAGCCGCCCTGCTCGGCGAGGAAACGCTCGAACTCCGCGCCGAGCTCGTCGCCGCTGGGCAGTTCCCCCTCACCGACCAGCAGGCTGGATTGCCGTTCCTGAGCGCTCACGAAGGTGTCGTACTGGCGTTCCAGCGCGTGCACCACCGTCTCCACCTCGGCGTTTCCGGCGATGTGCTCGTTGACCTGTTCGCGGACCCGGGCCGCCGCCTCGCCCAGCGCGGCGAGCGGGATCTCCAGGCCGGCGTTCTCGCCGACGTGCTCGAGCAGCGTTTGCGCGGCCTCCGGATAGGAGGTCTGCGCCAGATAGTGCGGTACGTGCACGGAGAACCCCAGTGATTCGTGACCGTGCTGGGCCATCCGGTATTCGAGCAGAGTGGCGGCACTGGCCGGAACCTGCAGTTCACCCGGCCACCGCTGGTTTTCGGGGATCAGGTCGCGGTTGGACGAATGCGCGGTGAGTCCCAGCGGACGGGTGTGCGGTACGGCCATGGGGATGGCGCTGAGGCCGATACTGCGGCGCACACCGAGTTGATCGGCCAGCAATCGCACCGCGGTCGTGAACTTCTCCCAGCGCAGATCGGGTTCCATCCCGGCCAGCAGCAGGAACGGGGTGCCCGCGGTATCGCGCAGCGCCCACAGGTTCAGCTCGGGTTCGGCGTAATCGGCGAAGTGGTCGGTCTTGAATGTCATCAGGGGCCGCCGCGACCGGTAGTCCAGCAGCTCGTCCACATCGAAGGACGCGACGAGTTCGCTCTCCAGGCTCTCCCGGAGATGGGTGGTGGCCAGCCGGACCGCGTGACCCGCGTCGGAATAACCCTCCAGGCCGTGCACCAGGACCGGCCCCGAACCGTCGTCGGCCGACAGCTGCGGAGCGGGGAACTCCAGCTCGTACATTCGCGACTCGTAGTCCATCGCGTACTCCTTCCTGCGCGATCCGTGGGGCGGGCGGGTCGAGCAACTCTGCTTGTATCCGCTACCGCGCCGCGAGCCGCGAATCGCCGTCCATTGTCCCCCACGCAGATGTACGGCCACACACGACCGTATATCCGCTCTCACTGCTGACAACAGCGGTCGCCGCCGGTGAATTCCCCGGTCCCGGCGAGATGTGGGGCGGGGTCGGGGTGGTCTTGTGGCCGGTGAACGCACCGGGGAGTCTGGCACACTCCGCTCCCGGATGTACCCGAATTTCGTTCCGGCAACCCGGGTCGGCCCGGGTATCGCGGGCGGACCGGCGCGCACGGGAGTTGTCCACAGGTCGCGCGGTTGTCCACAGACTTGTCCGGAGCGCACGTTTGCCCAGCTCGCAGCCGAGCCGGGTGGGCCGATGTACCGCATGCTCGGACCATGACTTCCGCCGCCCCGTCCCCCCGGCCCGATGCCTCCCTCGGCCGATCGCCGCTCTGCTCGTCCGGCGGCGTCGGCCGCACGGACATCCCGCACCGCCGAAGCACCGGAGTTCGGCACCGGTGCCCCACCGCACGGGCGCTGGCCGCGGGTGGCTTGCCGCGCCCGGCCGTCCAGACCCCTGTTCCGGTCCTGTGGCCACCGGATGCGCAGCGCTACGACCGCGGCGGCGCCGTCCGAGCCCGCTGCGCCGACCGGACCGACGCCTACGATCACCCTTTCCATCCGGGACCCACCCGTCTCGACGACCCCGGCGATCTGCTCGCGGCCATCCCCGCGATGCTCGGCTTCCGGCCGGAACGTTCTCTGGTGCTGGCAGTCCTGTGCGCGGCGCCGATCGCGGAGAGCGCGGTCATCGATCTCGTCGTGCGCTTCGATCTGCGGCATCCGGATACCGGATACCCCTCCGATATCGATACGGTGGCCGCCGCGGCCACGCGGGTCTGTGCCCGGCCGGGGGTGGTGGGGGTGCTCCTCGTACTGGTGGACGAGGAGATGGGTGAGGGCGAACGATCTCTGCGACAGAGAGTTCCGGTGCTGGGTGAACTGGAGAAGCAGCTGTCGGCCCACGCGGTACCGATTCGCGCGGCGTGGGCAGCGCGCGCGATAGCGGCGGGGCAACCGTGGTGGAGTGTGACCGGCCCGCCGCGCCGGGGCCGGATCGCCGATCCGGTGGCCTCCACGGTGACCCTGAACCGGGTGCTGGACGGACGGCCGATCCGCCGCAGCCGTGGCGAACTGACCGGGTTGGTCGCTGCGGACGGCCCACTGCGCAAACAGGTTTCGAAGGAACTGCCCGGCGCCCGCGCTCGTGCCAAGGACCGGTATGTGGCCGCGGCGCGGCGCGGCGATCCGGCTGGCTACCTGCGCGGCGAACTGAGCACGGTGCTCTGGCTGATCGCGAACGCCGAATCGGATGGGGGACTGGGCTCGCGAGAGCTGGCTCAGCTCGCCGTGGCCCTGCGTGATCGGGAGATCCGCGACGCCGTGTTCGCAGTGGTCGATACGGTGCACGCCGAGGCCACCGAGACTCTGCTGGCCCAGCTCACGCGAGCCCTGGAAGGCGCCGACCGGGCGGAGGCGGCGACCCTGCTGGGCTTCTTCGCCTATGTCCGGGGCGACGGCCCGTTCGCCGGGATAGCCCTGGATATCGCATTGGATTCCGATCCGCACCATTCCATGGCCGCACTACTGCATACGGCGTTGGAAGCCGGGATGCGCCCGGAGCGCCTGCGTGATCTGGC
>JABFXT010000437.1 GCA_013361595.1 Nocardia sp.
GATGGTGTCGTAGACCGCGAGCATGGAGGAGAGGTCGCCACCCTCGCAGTTCACATAGAAGTCGATCTCCTGGCCGGGGCTCTCCGATTCCAGGTGCAGCAGTTGCGCGATGAGCGCGTTCGCGACGCCGGAGTCGATGGGCGTGCCGAGGTAGACGATGCGTTCGGCGAGCAGATGTGAATAGATATCGGTGATCCGCTCACCCTGCGGATGCCGGGCGATCACATTGGGAATCGTGTAGCTGGTCATCGTGTCTCCCGTCGGGCCGGTCGTGCTCGGTGCGGTCGTGGTCGAGTCCGCGGTGCTGTCATGCCGAGATCCCGACCCGCTGCCGCTGTGGGACGACCTGTGCGAAATCGCCCACGATATGGTCGATGAAGCCGTACTCCTTCGCCTGGGGCGCGCTGAACCAGCGGTCGTGCAGGGAATCCTCGTACACGCGCTCATAGGGCTGACCGGTGTCGGCGGCGATCAGGCCGAGCACCGTTTCCACCGTGTAGCGCAGATCGTCGGCCTGTACCTCGACGTCCACCGCGGAGCCGCCGATACCGGCCGAACCCTGGTGCATCAGGATCCGGGCGTGCGGTAGCGCGAAGCGTCTACCGGGGGTTCCGGAGGAGAGCAGGAACTGGCCCGCACTACAGGCCAGTCCGAGGGCGAGGGTGGATACCGGCGCGGGCACCAGCCGCATGACATCGCGGATGGCCAGCATCGCCGGCACCGAACCGCCGGGCGAATGGATCCACAGCGAGATACCGGCCTCACCGTCCTCGGCGGCGAGGGTGAGCAACTGGGTCGCCAGCAGGGTGCCGTTGTCGTCGTCGAGGGGGCCGTCGAGGACCAGGATGCGCCGGGACAGCAGTTGTTCCCGGGCGCGCCAGCCGAAGAGCGGTGATCTGTCGTCGTGAGCCATGCTCACCACGCTGCCCGGTCGCGCTGTCGAGCGGGAGTGCGCGCTGCTGTGGGCGGATCTGCTCTCAGCAGCGACGCCGCGCCCCGTCGGTCGATCGATACTCGAGCTTCACGCTGCGATACGTGGCCGAAACACAGCCTCCCTACCGTAATTCTTCGTATACGACGCTGTATACAACGCCGAATACGAGCAAGTCAGCGGGCTGACCTTTTCCTGAGTGGAGGCCGAACGGCCATGTTTGCAGCCAGAACCGAAGAATCCGGAAATCCCATGACAGTTACGGCTTCACGCCACGCACGCAACCGCCGCGAGCGCCGGCGGGCCCGCACCCTCCTCGCGCTTCCGGCCGCCCTGTGCGCGACCGCGCTGGCGGTCACCGCCTGCGGCAGCTCCGCCTCGGATCAGGCCGGCGCGAACACCGCGTCCTGTGTCGATACCGCCGGTCCCGCGATCAAGGTCGGTTCGCTGAACTCGCTGTCGGGCACCATGGCGATCTCCGAGGTCACCGTGCGCGACTCGATCAAGCTCGCCGTCGACGAGATCAATGCCGCCGGTGGCGTGCTGGGCAAGCAGATCCAGCTGGTCGGTGAGGACGGTGCCTCCGAGCCGACGGTCTTCGCGGAGAAGGCCGAGAAGCTGATCAGCAGCGACTGCGTGGCCGCGGTATTCGGCGGCTGGACCTCGTCGAGCCGGAAGGCCATGCTGCCGGTCTTCGAGGACCGCAACGCCCTGCTCTACTACCCGGTCCAGTACGAGGGCCTGGAATCGTCGGAGAACATCTTCTACACCGGCGCCACCACCAACCAGCAGATCGTGCCCGCCCTCGACTATCTGAAGGGCCGCGGCGTGAAATCGCTCTACCTGGTGGGTAGCGACTACGTCTTCCCACAGACCGCCAACCGCATCATCAAGGCCTACGCCGAGGCGAACGGGATCGAGATCAAAGGCGAGGACTACACCCCGCTCGGTTCCACCGATTTCTCCACCATCGTCAACAAGGTGCGCGCGGCCGATGCCGACGCGGTCTTCAACACCCTCAACGGCGATTCCAATGTCGCCTTCTTCCGCGAGTACAAGAACGTCGGCCTGACCGCGAAGGATATGCCGGTGGTCTCGGTGTCCATCGCCGAGGAAGAGGTCGGCGGTATCGGTGTACAGAACATCGCCGGTCAGCTGACCGCGTGGAACTACTACCAGACCGTGGAAAACCCGCAGAACAGCGCGTTCGTCAAGGCGTACAAGGCGAAGTACGGCGCGAACAAACCCACCTCCGATCCCATGGAAGCCGCCTACGTCTCGGTCTACCTGTGGAAGAACAGCGTCGAGAAGGCGCAGTCCTTCGCGGTCCCGGATGTGCAGAAGGCCGCGGGCGGAGTCACCTTCGAGGGCCCCGAGGGCCTGGTGACCATCGACGGCGAGAACAACCACATCACCAAAACCGCCCGGATCGGTGAGATCCGGCCGGACGGCCTGATCTACAGCGTGTGGGATTCCGGTCAGCCCGTGGAACCGGACCCGTACCTGGCCGGTTACCCGTGGGCCGAGGGACTCGGGGGCTGACGCACCGTGGAAGCAGTCATCGGCCAGCTGTTCACCGGTCTGAGCCTGGGATCGATTTTGTTGCTCGCCGCCCTGGGCCTGTCATTGACCTTCGGTCAGATGGGCGTCATCAACATGGCCCACGGCGCGTTCATCATGGCGGGGTCCTATACGGCCTACACGGTGCAGGAATATCTGGTCTCCAATGCCGAGGTCTCCCTGATCGTCTCGCTGCTCATCGGTTTCGGAGTCGGTGGCCTCATGGGTGTCGCCCTGGAGGTGACGCTGATCAAACGCATGTACGACCGGCCGCTGGACACCCTGCTGGTGACCTTCGGTGTCGGCCTGATCCTGCAGCAGGCGGCGCGCGATATCTTCGGCGCGCCGGCCGTACGTGTGGTCACCCCGGAATGGCTCGGCGGCGGGGTGGAGATCCTCGGGGCGGTGGTCCCGAAGACCCGGATCTTCATCATGCTGCTCGCGGTGCTGTGCGTGACCGCGATCGCGGTGACCATGAAGTACACGGCGATGGGCCGCCGGATCCGGGCCGTGGTCCAGCATCGGGATCTCGCGGAAACCAGCGGGATCTCCAGTCGCGGCACCGATATCACCACGTTCTTCATCGGTTCGGGGCTGGCCGGCGTGGCCGGGGTGGCGCTGACCCTGATCGGCTCCACCAGTTCCAATACCGGCGCCACCTACCTGGTGGACGCGTTCCTGGTGGTGGTGATCGGCGGCCTCGGGCAGATCCGGGGCGCGGTCCTCGCGGCAGTGGCGCTGGGACTGCTCAACTCGTTCATCGAATACAGCACCACGGCCTCGGTCGCGAAGGTGATCGTATTCGTCGTCATCGTGATCTTCCTGCAGGTCCGCCCGCAGGGATTGTTCATCATCCGGTCGAGGAGTCTGGTATGAGGGGATTCTTCACGAGCCGCTGGAAAGCCTATTCGGGCTTCGCGATCGCCGCCGTACTGCTGTTCGCGGTGGCGCCCGCGGTGCTCTCGGATTTCCGGCTCAACCTGCTGGGCAAGTTCCTGTGCTTCGGCATCGTCGCCGTCGGTATCGGTTTGGCGTGGGGCCGCGGCGGCATGCTCACCCTGGGGCAGGGCGTGTTCTTCGGGCTCGGCGCCTACATCATGGCCATGCATCTGAAGATCTCCGACGCCCGGTTGCGCGGTGACGACGTCCCGGATTTCATGCAGATCGCCGGTATGCGCGAACTACCCGGCTACTGGGTGCCGTTCGGTTCGCCGGTGGTCACGATCCTGGGCATCCTGATCGTGCCACCGCTGGTGGCGGTGCTGCTCGGGCTCGGTGTGTTCAAACGCAAGGTCAAGGGCGCCTATTTCGCGATCCTGTCCCAGGCGCTGGCCGCGGCGTTCGCGATCCTGCTGGTGGGCCAGCAGTCCACCGGGGGCAGCAACGGGCTCAACCGGTTCCGCAGTTTCTTCGGGCTCGCGCTCAACGATCCGGTCAACCGGCGGCTGTTGTTCTTCATCGCGGCGGCGACGTTGCTGGTGATCGTCGCGCTGACCCGGCAACTGATGTACAGCCGCTACGGCGAACTGCTGGTCGCGGTGCGCGATCAGGAGGAGCGGGTGCGTTTCCTCGGCTACGACCCGGCCAATGTGAAGGTCGTCGCCTACGCGGTGGCGGCACTGTTCGCCGGTATCGCGGGCGCACTGTTCGTACCGATCGTCGGGATCGTCTCCCCCGCCGATATCGGGATCGTGCCCTCCATCGCGTTCCTGACCGGTGTCGCCATCGGCGGCCGTACCACCCTGCTCGGCCCGGTGCTGGGCGCGATCGCGGTGGCCTGGGCACAGACCAGCCTGTCGGAGAACTTCCCCTCCGGCTGGGTCTACGCGCAGGGCATTCTCTTCATCGTCGTGGTCGGTTTCTTCCCGGCCGGTCTCGCGGGCCTGGTCACGCTGGTGCGACGGCGCCGACGCGATGACGAGAAGGACGCGGCACCACCCGGTCCGGTACCCGAACCCGAACCCGCACCCGCTACCCCGGTAGGAGTGTCGTCATGACCGAGCAGGCGACAGCGGTCCCGGGCGCACCGGTCGCCGGTGGTAACGCCGGTATGCACAGCGACTATCTCGAGGTCCGCGGGCTCACCGTCGAATTCGACGGATTCACCGCGGTCTCGAATGTCGATCTGACCCTGTTCCAGGGCGATCTGCGGTTCCTCATCGGCCCCAACGGCGCCGGGAAGACCACCATGATCGACGCGATCACCGGGCTGGTCCCGGCGACCGGATCGGTGCAGAAATCCGGGGTCGAACTGCTCGGCAAGAAGGTGCATCAGATCGCCCGGCTGGGGGTGGGGCGCACCTTCCAGACCGCCAGCGTGTTCGAGGAACTGTCGGTATTGCAGAACCTCGATATCGCCGCGGGCGCGGGCCGCTCGATCTGGACCATGCTGCGCCGCCGGCCGGCCGAGGTCGCCGAATCGATCGAACAGGCGCTGGAGACCATCGGTCTCACCGCGCTGCGCGACAAACCCGCCGGAACCCTCGCGCACGGCCAGAAGCAATGGCTCGAGATCGGCATGCTCCTGGTACAGGACGCGTCGGTGCTGCTGCTGGACGAACCGGTCGCCGGGATGAGCCAGGAGGAGCGGGAGGAGACCGGCAACCTGTTGCGCCGGATCGGCGGTGAACGCACGGTCGTCGTGGTCGAACACGATATGGACTTCATGCGGAGTTTCGCCACCTCGGTGACGGTGCTGGCCCGCGGCGCGGTACTCGCCGAGGGGTCGGTGGCCGAGGTACAGGCGGATCCGGCGGTCCAGGAGGCCTATCTGGGTACCGCCGCGGTCGCCGAGCCGGCGGCACAGCACGACCACACCGGACAGGAAGGGTGACCGCGATGCTGGAACTCGTCGACGTCCACGCCGGTTACGGCCGCACCGAGGTCGTACACGGAGTCGGGATCGAGGTCCCCGGCGACGGGGTGGCCGCGATCATGGGGCACAACGGCGCCGGGAAGACCACACTGCTGCGCGCGGCGGTCGGACTCGTCCGCACCGGCCGGGGCCGGATCCGGTTCGACGGCGCCGATATCACCGCACTGCGGCCGAGCGCGCGGGTGAAACGCGGGCTGGCCTATGTGCCGCAGGGGCAGCAGTGCTTCGGTCATCTCACGACCGCGGAGAATCTGCGGGTGGTGGCCGACGGCCGTCGACGCGGGTCGGCGCTGATCGATGAACAGCTCGATCTGTTCCCGGCGCTGAAGGATCTCCTCGACCGCCGGGCCGGACTGCT
>JABFXT010000204.1 GCA_013361595.1 Nocardia sp.
GTTCTCGGATCCGTGAACACCGCACCGGACCGGCACGTCACCGGCCGGCACAGCATCCCGCAGCACAGTTTCGGTGAGTTCCCGGCGGTGGGGGCGGCGGAGACCGAGGCGACCACCACCACCGTTCTGCCCAAGCGGCGCCGGGGCAGCACCCTGGCGGCCGCGCACCCCGAAGGTCTGCCCGATCCCGGCTCCTTCGACGGTGCCGCCGTACCCGATTCGCCCGCGGAACACCGCTCGTCGGCGTCATCGCTGGGCGCCTTCCAGCGGGCCGTCACCGGCCGTGCCGGAGACGAGGCCCAGCCGTTCGGCGGACCGATCCAGTCGCCCGGCAACGGCGCCGGGCGACTGTCCCGTCACTCCATGACCACCGACCGGGAGAACGATCGATGACGATGACATCGGATCCAGCGCAATTGGATTGGTTGTTGCAGCGGCTGCTGAGCGAGACCGCGGGCGCGCGGCACGCGGTACTGCTGGCGGCGGACGGTATCCAGATGTGCCATACCGCGGGACTGTCCATGGACCAGGCCGACCGGCTGGCCGCGATCGCCTCCGGTGTGCAGGCGCTGGCGGGTAGTGCCTCGGCCGAGTTCGGCAACGGGCGCGGCGGGGTCCGCCAGTCGATGACCGAGTTCTACGGGGGGATCCTGTTCATCGTCGGCGCCGGCGCGGGCGCCCAGATCGCGGTGCTGGCCGACGACGACGCCGACGCCGGCCTGGTCGGTGCCCAGATGGCGGCGCTGATCGAACAGGTCGGGGAGTATCTGTCCGCACCGCCGCGAGGGAGCCGAGCGAGGCTGCTGTGAACCGGCCCGGCCGCGACGACGAACCCGACCGTTTCTACACGCTCACCGGTGGTCGCGCCGCCCCCACCACCGAGGAGTTCGATCCGGTGACCCTGGTGGTCAGCGAATGCGCGCCCACGGCGGCGATGCAGTACGAACACGCGGCGATCCTGTCCATGTGCCTGCAGCCGACCGCGGTGGTGGAGATCGCCGCCGAACTGCGGCTACCGATCGGCATCGCGACGGTCCTGGTCGCGGACCTGTTGCACGCAGGCAAAGTCACCGTTCGCCATCCCGACCTGGATACGGGCCCCTACGGTGACACGTTCGATATCGACATGCTCGAGAAGGTGCTAGTTGGACTCCGTAGCCTATGACGACCGCCCCACACGCGCCCGGGCGCCACTGAGCAATTCGGCGCGGTACGCCCTGAAGATCGTCGTCGTCGGCGGTTTCGGGGTCGGGAAGACGACCCTGGTCCGGGCGGTGAGCGAGATCCAGCCGTTGGACACCGAGGCGGTGATGACCAATGCCGGTGTCGGCGTGGACGATCTGTCCGGGGTGACCGGGAAGACGACCACCACCGTCGCCTTCGATTTCGGCCGGATCAGCCTCGCCGAGGAATTTGTGCTGTACGTGTTCGGCGCACCCGGTCAGGAACGGTTCTGGTTCCTGTGGGACCGGTTGTTCACCGGGACACTGGGTGCGGTGGTGCTCGTCGATCCCCGCCGGATCAGCGATTCCTGGTATGCGATCGATCGGCTGGAACACCAGGGCACTCCGTTCGTGGTGGCCTGCAATTCCTTCGAACCGATTCCGCCCGCACTCGACGAGGTCCGCGACGCCCTCGATCTGGACCCGCACATTCCGCTGTTCTCCTGTGACGCGCGTTCCCGGGCCTCCAGCAAACAGGTCCTGATCGGGCTGGTCGAGCATCTCATCGAACGGCAGGCGCCACCGGCGGTAGCGGAGGTGCGGTCGTGAACCATCCGGCCTACAGCACCGGTATATCACCCGGCGGCTGCCCGGTCTCCCCGAGCGGTGCCGTCACCCTGGACGGCCCCGGCTTCCAGACCGATCCCGCCCTGCTCTACACCCGGATGCGGTCCGAGCACGGCCCGGTGGTCGCGGTGGAACTCATCGGCGGGATCCCGGCCTGGCTGGTGATCGGGTACCGGGAACTGCACCAGGTCACCACGGACGGTCTGCTCTTCCCGCGGGATTCGAGTCTGTGGAACCAGTGGCCGCTGATTCCGCCGGACTGGCCGCTGCTGCCCATGGTCGGCCGGCCGCAACCGGGTATCTATTTCACCGCCGGTGCCGCGCACGCCCGGCATGTGGGCCTGGTCGAACCGGCGTTGGAATCGGTGGACCCGTTCGCGTTGCGCACCGCCTGCGAACAGCTCGCCGACGGGTTGATCGACCGGTTCTGCGGCCGCGGTCACGCCGATATCGTCACCGAATTCGCCGAGCTGCTACCGGTGCTGACGCTGGCCTGGATCATGGGTGTCCCCGAATCGGACGGCCCCTATCTGGCGCACACCATGCAGACGCTGTGCGACGGTGGCCCCGAGGCACCGGCGGCCTATCAGCGGTTCGCCGAGTACATGCGGCAACTGCTGGCGCAGAAGAAGGCCGTACCGGGGCAGGACCTGGTGTCGCGGATGCTGGCACATCCCGAACCGTTCGCCGATGAGGAATACGTGCTGAACATGCAGTCGGTGACCGCGGCGGGCCATCTGCCGACCGCCGACTGGATCGGTAATTCGATCCGCCTGATGCTCGTCGACGACCGGTTCGCGGCCGCGTTCGGTGCCGCCCGGCACAGTATCGGCCAGGCGATGACCGAAGTCCTGTGGGAGGACACCCCCACTCAGATCCTGGCCGGGCGCTGGGTTTCCCGCGATACCCGCCTCGGCGAGGCGCTGGTGCGGCGCGGTGACATGCTGCTGCTCGGGCTGGCCGCCGCGAACGCCGATCCGCATATCCGCCAGTACTCCGGCGACGGCGCCGAACCCGCCCATTCCGGCAATGCCGCCCATTTCGCCTTCGGCCACGGTGAATACCGCTGCCCCTATCCGGCCCAGCAGATCGCCGAGATCATCGCCCGCACCGGGATCGAGGTCCTGCTCGACCGGTTGCCCGATCTGGATCTCGCCGTCGCGGCCGAGTCCCTGGTGCGGCGGCCGTCACCGTTCCTGCGCGGATTCACCGCGCTACCCGTCGATTTCACACCCGTTCCCGCCGTTGGAGGTGGCTCGTGAGCCAGCAATGCCCGCACAGCGCGGCCCTGACGATCGACCCGATGGTCGCCGATCTCGCAGGCGAGACCCGCACCCTGACCGAAGGCCCGGCACTCACCCGGATCGATCTGCTCGGCGTGCCCGCCTGGACTGTGACCAGGCACAATCTGGCCAGGCAGCTACTCACCGACACCCGCCTGGTGAAAGATCACACGCAGTGGAATCTGTGGCAGTCCGGCGCGGTGACCCGGGAGTGGCCGTTGATCGGCATGATCGATGCCGGGCGGTCCATGTTCACCGTGGACGGTGCCGAACACCGCCGGCTGCGGATCAAGACCACCCGGGCACTGGCGCCGCGCCGGCTCGGCGCGCTGCGACCGAGGATCGAACAGTTCACCGCCGAACTCCTCGACGAGCTGGCCGCGGCCGGTGCCGCGAACGAGGTGGTGGACCTGAAGCAGATCTTCGCCTACCCGCTGCCGATGCGGGTCGTCAGCGAGCTGATGGGGGTGCCGCGCTCCGACCACACCATGCTGCTGGAGTCCTATAAGGCGTTCTTCTCGCTGCTGACTCCGCACGAGGAACGGATGCGGGTCTTCGCCGAACTCGACGACTACTACACCGGTCTGATCAAGGAGAAGACGGTCCGCCCGGCCGACGATCTGACCTCCGATTTCATCCACGACGTGGCCGTGGGAGAAACCCCGCTGACCGAGGCGGAGGTGCACGGCAACCTGAAGGCGCTGGTCGCCGCGGGGCATGAGACCACAGTCAGCTTGATCGTCACCACCGTCCGCGCCCTGCTCGCCCATCCGGAGCAGCTGGCGGCGATCCGGTCCGGCGACCGCACCTGGGCGGACGCGATCGAGGAGACGCTGCGCTGGGACGGTCCGGTCATCCACCTGCTGATGCGGTTCGCCACCGAGGACATCACGGTCGACGATGTCACCATCGGGAAGGGCGACGGTGTCGTCATGTCCTATCGGGCCATCGGCCGTGACCGGGGCCTGCACGGCACGGACGCCGACACCTACGACATCACCCGACCCACCGCGAACCGCAATATCTCGTTCGGGTTCGGTCCGCATATCTGCCCGGGTGCGGCCCTGGCCCGGCTCGAGGCCTCGATCGCACTCCCGGCGCTGTTCGACCGATTCCCGGACCTCCAGGGCGCCATGCCGCTGAGCGAGATCGGTAATCTGCCGGTTCTGACCCAGAACGATCCCGCGTCGTACCCGGTTCGTCTCGGTGACCGGGCGGTCGCGCAGTCCTGACACCGGCGGCCGGATACGCACGGAGCCATGACAAGGGAAGCGTGCTGGGACGCTATTCGGGAAACTCGATCTGCGGATGGAGTTTGGCATCGACCGGAATGCGACCTTCGTTCAGGATCTCGGCGAATCGTGCCATGGCCCCGTCGACCGCATTCGGGTGGATATTTCCTGCACTCTCGATCGCCGCCCGCAACTGATCGGGATTTACGGCGCTCAGCGCGTCGAGCACTTCCGGTTGCAGCGTCTCTCCCCTCTGGAGCGCGACGAACGGGGAATTGATCTGGACATCCAGCGGATTCATAGCCTCCGGGAAGGATCGGCCGTGGTCGATTGCGACGAGATCGAGGTGATCGCCGCGGTCGACGGTGCGGAAGTTGTCAGGGCGGCGATCGAATGTGCCGGTGATGTAATCCAGGACGGCGACCTGTTGCTGTTGCGCGAGCGGGTACTTGTCGAGCGGCCTGGCCGGACCCGACTCCACGAACTGCTGGATCATTCCGGGCCCGGTGGGTTTTCCGTCGGGACCGATGATGCCCGCGGTGCGGGCGGTTGTCGGGACCCGGCCGAACCCGAGGATCTCGTCGATGCGGTACGCGGCGATCTCCCGGCTGGTCAGCGCGCCCGGTGCATAGACGAAGGGCAGCAGGGTCTCGTTGCCCCATTTGGCCCGCTCGCCGTGTATGGGTTTGTAGACGCTGAACTCCTTCTCGTTGCCCTCGGAACGCATCTTGCGGATATCCGACGAGCTGTTCGCGGCCTGTATGCGTGAGTCACCGGTGAACTCGACCTGTTCGGTCATCCGGCGTGCTGCCATGGCCCGCTCGGCGTCACTGGGCCGGTAGTCCGGATTCGACGCGCGGGTCCGACGCTGAACGACTTGGGTGCGTGGACTCTCGACCAGCCCGTCTTCGGCACGAGCGCTCGCGGTGCGGACCTTCTCGACCCCCTCGGTGGCGGTTATACCGATGCGGCGAAGATTGGTCGCGATCCAGCCGGTACCGAAATTCAGGGTCTCGCTCAACCGCTCGGCGGCATCCCGCACCACGGGTGGAACACCGTCTTTCACCGACGATGCCGGAAAGTCGGATTCATGGCGCAGTCTCGCTCGTCCCGATTCCACCCGGCAGATCGGCTGGGGGCGCACCCGCAGCGAATAGGTGCGCAGCGCGGTGGTCCGGCGGAGCAGCCGTTGTGCGGCGCGACCACACCGGTCGCCGGAACCATCACCATCATCACTTCGATCTCGTGACCAGCAGACCCGGACCAGGGTCCGAGTCCACCACTGAAACCTAGCCGGTAGAGGCGTCGACAGGCGATCGCCTCGGTGACCACTACCGGGGGTTGCCGCTCGTCGCCGCACACCAGGGAGCAGCCGCGGCTGATGTGAGCGGAGCCCGCGGGTGTCCGGTGGAG
>JABFXT010000828.1 GCA_013361595.1 Nocardia sp.
ACCGTGCGGACCGACCCGTGGACGGTCGGCTGCGGCGGCTGACCGCGGCGCGGACTACCGGGGTCCGCGGGTTCGGACCGGTCGGCGGCGCCGCCCCGGCTCCGCGGAGTACGGTGGACGTTCTTATCCGTCCACAGTGTGCAGGGAGTTCGTTCGCGTTGAATGTCGAACCATCGATTCAGGCCCAACTGCTGCGTCTCGCCGAGGTCGACACCGAGCTGACCCGGATCGCGCACCGGCGCAGCGTTCTCCCCGAACAGCAGGAGGTCGACCGGTTCGAGTCCGAACGCAACGCGCACAAGGACGCCGCCGTGGCCGTGGAGATCGTGCTCGACGATCTCGATCGCGATATCCGCAAACTCGAGGGTGAGATCGAGGCCGTCCGCAAACGTGAGGACCGCGACCGCGGCGTGCTGGAAGCGGGCACGGTGGGGGCGAAACAGCTGTCGGAGCTGCAGCACGAGCTGGCCAGTCTGGAACGCCGCCGGTCGGTGCTGGAGGACGATCTGCTCGAGGTGATGGAACGCCGGGAGGCCTCCGCCGCCGATCACGAACACGCGGGCGCCCGCCTCGATCGGACCGAAACCGAGCTCGCCACCGCGCGCGACCGCCGCGACGAGGCTGTCGCCGATCTGGACGTCGCCCAGCGACGCTGCGAAACCGACCGGGAGCGGTTGGTCGGCGCCTTCCCGGAAGAACTGCTGAGCATCTACGACCGGCAGCGCAGCGGCCACGGTATCGGCGCGGCGCTGTTGCAGGCCCGGCGCTGCGGCGCCTGCCGGATCGAACTGGACCGCGGCGAGATCGCCCGGATCGCGAAAACCGCTCCCGATGTGGTGGTGCGGTGCCCGGAATGCGGTGCGGTGCTGGTGCGGACCAAAGAATCCGGATTGTGAGGCCGCGCCGGACAGCGGGGTCCGAGTAGAGCGAGAGACCGATATGAGCGTGCGCGAGGTCGTAGTCGAAGCCGACGGCGGATCCCGGGGCAACCCGGGACCGGCGGGTTACGGCGCGGTGGTGTTCGACGCGGACCGGGTGGCGGTCCTCGCCGAACGCCGGGAGGCTCTCGGTGTCACCACCAACAATGTCGCCGAGTACCGCGGACTGATCGCCGGACTGGAGGCGGCCGCAGAACTCGGCGCGCGCGTGGTCTCGGTACGGATGGACTCCAAGCTCGTGGTCGAGCAGATGTCGGGTCGCTGGAAGGTCAAGCACGCGGCGCTGATCCCGCTCGCCGACCGGGCCCGCCGGCTGGCCGCGGATTTCGAGCAGGTGACCTACCGCTGGATCCCGCGCGCCGAGAACTCCCATGCCGATCGGCTGGCCAACGAGGCCATGGACGACGGCAAACTGGTCCAGGAGATCCACGCGGCCGAACCCGCCGCGGCGGCCCGGCCCGCACCACCCGCGGCGGCCGCCGATACGGGGGACGATTCGCGCAGCGCCGCGGCGCGATTGTCCGGATCCGGTCCGGGCTGGACCGGTGCGGCCGGCCGGCCCACCAGGCTGCTGCTGTTGCGCCACGGGCAGACCGAATTGTCGGTGCAGCGTCGCTATTCCGGTCGCGGTAATCCGCCGTTGACCGCGGTCGGGCGGGAACAGGCCACCCGGGCGGCGAAGATGCTGGCCGCCAAGGGCGATATCTCCGCCATCGTGACCTCACCGCTGGGCCGGGCCCGGGAAACCGCCGAGGCGGCCGGCGCGGCACTCGGGATCGAGGTCAGGGTGGTCGAGGGCCTGACCGAAACCGATTTCGGTGAATGGGAGGGGTTGACGTTCCGCGAGGCCGCCGAACGCGACCCCGATCTGCACGCGCGCTGGCTCGGGGATCCGTCGCTGCCCGCGCCCGGCGGCGAGAGCTTCGACGCGGTCCGGGAACGGGTGGAAGCGGCGCGCCGCGATCTGGTGACCCGGTATCCGGGCGCGAATATCGTCGTGGTCAGCCATGTCACGCCGATCAAGACGCTGCTGCAACTGGCGTTGGGCGTCGGGCCGTCACTGCTCTACCGCCTGCATCTGGATCTGGCGTCGCTCTCGCTCGCGGAGTTCTACCCGGACGGCGGATCGTCGGTCCGGTTGGTCAACGATACGAGCTACCTCTGAGCGGTGGCCGGAGGCGGTACCGGGCCGGCCGTGCCCGGCGCACGCCGGATCAGGCAGTGGCGCCCGCCGTGCGGGCCGCCGCACGGGTGCGCAGGAACTGCGCCGTGAACTCGTCCAGCGGGTAGAAGAACTCGACCGCCAGCTCGGACAGTGTCACGTCGGCGGGCGCGCCGAAGGTGGCCATGGTGCCGAAAAGCGAGAGTTCGCCGTGTGGCGTACGTACCCGGATCGGCACCTGGAACGGGCCCGGATCGGTGCCGCGGTTCTCCGGGATCCCGGTATCGACCACCGGATAGGCGCTGACCTCGTCGTAGAGCGCGCGCAGCTTAGGGTCACCGGTGGTGTCGGCCTGCCGGGACAGTCGCTCCAGCAGCTGGGTGCGTACCTGGCGTGGATTGGCGAGCCGGGCGGCGAGACCCGCCGGATGCAGCACCAGCCGATAGACATTGGGCCGGTCGGCCAGCAGTTCCGGGGGCACACCCTCGGTGAGCACGGTCAGCGCGGTGTTGGCGGTGACCACATTCCACCAGCGGTCCACCGCGACCGCCGGATAGGGCTCGTGCGCGGCGAGCATATGCTCCAGCGCCGCCCGCGCCGAGGCGAGATGTTCGTCGTCGAGATCGCTCTCGTGATAGGCGGGCGCGTATCCGGCGGCGACGAGCAGCGTATTGCGCTCTCGCAGCGGCACCTCCAAGGTCTGCGACAGACGCAGCACCATATCCCGGCTCGGCGCCGAACGCCCGGTCTCCACATACGACAGATGCCGGGCCGAGGAGCCCGCCGCCAGTGCCAGATCCAGCTGGCTCAGCCGCCGCCGCTGCCGCCACTCCCGCAGCAGGCCGCCGATCCGTGCCGGGTTCCCGTCCGCATGCCGTTCCATCTCGTGAGCGTATCGGCGGCCGGTGCGCGCCGGCCATGACCTCCGAGGTCATTGAATCGCCGACCGGGCTGCGGCACGGTCGGAATCACCACGATCTCGCCGATCCGAGAGGCAACCGAACCATGAGCACCGTGACCCTGTCCGCGCCCGCGACTTCCGACGATCTGCTCCGCCGTACCCTGCGACTGGACGGCTGGGGGACAGGGGCTTTCGGCGTCCTGATGCTCGCCGGTGCCGTGCCGCTGCGGGATCCGCTGGGTCTGCCGACCTCATGGTCTGTGCCGTTCGGCATCGCCATGCTCGGTGGCGCGCTGGCACTGCTGCTCATCGCCGGTTACCCGGCGATCTCACCCCGGCACGCGGGCGGGGTCGTGGTGGTCAACTCGGTCTCGGTACTGGGTCTGCTGGTGCTGCCGTTCACCGGTCTGCTCGATCTCACCGGGTTCGGCGTCGTCTTCTTCCTCGTCGGCGCGGTTGTCGTCGCCGTGTTCGCGGCGCTGGAATCCGCCGGGCTGCGCCGGATCACCGAGGCGACCGCGGATCAGGCCGGATAGCACGGGATCGGTGATTCCGGCGGGCAAGGTGACTCGTCGGTTGTGATCGGGCCGAGCAGAGCCCGCTCCGTTCATCCTGTCTTGGGACGACCCGATCGATTGCCACTGTGCACCGGGCGGTTGATACTCGTCTCTGTGTTCACAACGCGTCCAGGCGGTCCGGTGCTTGGTGGCGCCCAGTGAGGGCGTCGTTGAGTGAGGTTGCGGAGAAGTTGGCAACGGCGATCACCATAGAGGTCGATCGGATGGCGATTGCCGCTGCGCGGCCTTTGCGCTCGACGGCGGATCACCTGGACGAGGCTCCGAGTGTGGTCCAGAAGGCCGAGAACGACGGGTTGACCGAGATTCGCGGTAAAGACAGGCGCGGCAGACTCGCGGTGTTCTCCCCGGACCAGGTGGAGACGGACATATTACGAGACAGCCAGGGTCGGCGCGGGATCGAATTTCCGACACAGCCCTCGGACAGGTCGGACAGTTCCAGCTGGATGCGCAGAGCAACCGAGAAGATCGATCGAGAGTTCAGTCATTTATGGCCGGTCACGAGGGTATCCGACCGGAAACCGGACTGGGTGCCGGAATCCACTCCTCAGCCCATCCCGGGCGTAGGCACGGGTGCTGCCCCGACTGAGCGCGGCATACTTGTTATCTCACACGCCAACCCGAGCGGCTTCGCGGTCCGGGTGAGGACAATCGGGCCGCCTGATCGCCGGCCCTGCGGGCTCCATGGCCCGATGGGTTCAATGGTGCTGATGCCCTACGGATCAGGACAGATGAAGAACTCCTCGAAACTGGTGTACCCCAGTCAGCACGTGTTTCTGGGTGGAGCGGAGTACGGGCGGTTGCTGGCGGCAAAGAAACCCGAGCTGGAGGCAGCCGCGGAGACACCGGACAGCCCGGTGCGGTTGGTGTCCTGTAGCTCCGCGGCGCCTGAAGGGGACGCCGCCGAAAGTGCGGCTTCATCGATGCAGCAGAACGGAGTGCTTCGCGATGTTCAGGCCGGGACAGGCGACATGCTGCTGCACAGGGATGCTTCTGGGACTGCGCGAATCGGTATCGCCGGCCGTGGCGACCCGGAAGGAAATGTAGTGCCCCCGTGGCGGAACTTTCCGGTAACCCGGCCCGGAAACACAGGCTGATATCGCCTTCTACTCGGTCCGTAGTTGCCGACTGCTTCCTCGGCATCAGGCCGGATAGCAGTGGATCTCGGTGGCCTTGAGCGCGGCCCACAACTTCGATCCCGGCCGGATCCGCAGATCGGCGACGGTGGCCGGGGTGATATCCGCCAGTGCCGGGACCGCTCCGTCGAGCCGGACCCGCACCGTATGGGCGTGCTGTTCGAGGCCGGCCACCGTCACCGGCCAGGTGTTGCGCGGACTGCCGTCGGGGCGCTGCGGATGCAGCCCGACCGCTGACGGGGCGAAGGTCAGGTGTACCGGTCCGGTGGCAGGTTCGGCGACGGTGAGTTCACCGCCCCCGTCGAGCCGGACCAGCGTGCCGGACGCCGTGCCGCGGAACAGGTTGAGCCCCACCAGATCCGCGACATAATCGGATCGGGGCCGGCGGGCCACCTCGCCGGGTGGGCCCTGCTGGACCAGCACCCCGTCTTCCACGATGACGAGCCGGTCGGCGAGCACCATCGCGTCGAGTGGGTCGTGGGTGACCAGCAGTGTATGGCCGGGATAGTCGCCGAGATGGTGGGCGAGTTCGGAACGCACTCGGACCCGGGTCGCCGCGTCCAGCGCCGCGAGCGGTTCGTCCAGCAGCAGCAGTCCCGGTTCGACGGCCAGTGCCCGGGCCAGCGCGACCCGCTGGGCCTGGCCGCCGGAGAGCGCACGCGGTCTGGTGTGCGCGTAGTCGGCCAGCCCCACTCGTTCCAGCCAGCGCGCGGCCCGCTCGCGGGCGGCCGTCCGGCGAACCCCGCGAGCGCGCAAGCCGAAGGCGACGTTCTCGAGTGCGTCGAGATGGGCGAAGAGCAGGTAGTCCTGGAAGACCACCCCGACCGAACGGTGTTCGGGTGGGACGAATGCGCGCGGTGGGGCGTCCCACACCCGGTCGTCGAGCCGTATCGACCCCGCCGTGAGTGGGGTCAGTCCGGCCAGCGCGCGCAGGGCGGTGGTCTAGCCGGCGCCGTTGGGACCAAGGAGCGCGACGACCT
>JABFXT010000719.1 GCA_013361595.1 Nocardia sp.
GGCCGGTTCCTGCGCAGATACAGCCTCGACGAACTCCCGCAGTTCTTCAATGTGCTGTTCCGAGATATGAGTGTCGTCGGACCACGTCCGCAGGTGCGCCGGGAGGTCCACTCCTACGACGGTGTGATGCGCCGCCGATTGCTGGTACGGCCCGGAATCACCGGGCTGTGGCAGGTCAGCGGCCGGTCCGACCTGTCCCCGGAGGAATCGGTCGAACTCGATATCTCCTATGTGGAGAACTGGTCCATGCTGCTGGATCTGCGGATAATCGCCCGCACCCTACGGGCGGTCGCCAGAGGCGACGGAGCCTACTGACCCGGCCGCGGGTGCGGGCGATCCGTCAGAGCAGCACCAGCGCCAGGCTGGCAAGGGCGATGACGAGCACCCAGGCGATCAACAGTGAATGCGTAGACCCCGGGCTCGGGAAGCCGGGGGTCGGTACAGCGGCCGGGCGACGATCCTTGTGTGTCGTGGCGACGGTGCTCACGGTCCACCTCCTCGAAAGAGTTTGTGTACCCAACGAATAACGGCTTCCCCGAATTCGCGTGCTCAATCCCGCGGCGCGATTTCCGTCCCCGGTGTTTGTGCCGCCGGACCCCGGGTAGCCGCCCCGTGTACCGAAACCGACAGTCCGGGAGCCGCGGCCGTCCAGACCTGCGGCGGGAGCGGCGCTCCGGACCCGAGGGAGGTTGTTCCATGAGCACAGTCACCGCGTCGACCGAGGTCGGGGTACCGATTCGCACCGCTTACGACCAGTGGACCCAGTTCGAATCGTTCCCTCACTTCATGGAGGGGGTCGAACGGGTCGACCAGATCGACAACACCCACACACACTGGAAGATCAAGATCGGACCGGCGGATCGCGAATTCGACGCGACGATCACCGAGCAGCATCCGGAAGAGCGGGTCGCCTGGCGTTCGGACAGCGGTCCCGAGCATGCCGGGGTGGTCACCTTCCACCGTATCGATGATTCGACCACCCGCGTGATCACTCAGATGGATATCGATCCGGAGGGTTTCGTCGAGAACGCGGCCGACAAGCTCGGCATCCTGGACCGCCGGGTGAAGGGCGACCTGGCGCGATTCAAGGAGTTCATCGAATCCCGGCCGGGGGCGAGCGGAGCCTGGCGCGGGGATGTGCCGCGTCCGGGCGGCTGACCGCGTCCCCACGTGCCCGGGCCGCGCCGCCCCATTTAGGTCGGCGCGGCCCGCTGTCGGACATGGCGAAGGCTTCGGTCCCCTCGCGGCGGTCCGTCGGGCTGCGGCGGACCGTGCTCCGGACCGCCTCAGCCGGATATCGGCGCGATAGACAGAACCAGGGCCGTGTTCAGCCAATTCTGTGTGGACCCGGTGGTGTGCGGGCTGCCGAGCGCGTCGGCGGTGAGCGCCCAGTACCGGGTGATCGCGGGATGCCCGGCCGCGGCCCGGGCCAGCCGCCGGCGGAATGCCGCGGTGTCCCGGTCGCCGCGTGCCAGCGCGTGCGCCCGAACGAACAGGTCCAGTTCCGGGCCGGGCGCCGGATCGTCCCCGGCGTGAACTCGCTGTGCCGCGAGGGTATGCGCGGCGGCGACCTCGGTGACGAGTGCGCGCCGATCGCGGACCGGCCGGCCGTCGGACAACCACAGTTGACGGCCGATCGCCCGGCTCAGGTCCGGCGTACGCGCCAGCTCGGCCAGCTCCGCGATCGCGAGCACATAGGCCGGCGTCGGTGCCACCGGAATCGAGGGAATGTCCATGGCGACGAAATCGTCGAACAGCCAGGGTGGCATGGCGGCCAGGATATTGCGCCAGAACGCGATGAGTTGATCGCGAGCCGCACCGGGTTCGGCGACTCCGGCGAGCCGGCGCAGAGCTGTCGCGCGTTCGCCGGGCGGTGCCTCACCGAGTGCGCACAGCACCGCGTGGCGCCACGACAGCGCCCGCAATTCGGCTGCCACCGTTGCCCGTTCGGCCGCCACCGCCGCATCCACGGCATTCTCGTCCGCCAACACCCCGGCGATGGCGGTGAGCCCCAGCCCCACGGCCCGTAATCGCCGGATCGACGACAGCCGGGCGAGTGCGTCCGCCGTGAACACACGATGGCCGCCGGTGGTGCGACCGGTCACCAGAAGTCCCTCGTCGCAGTAGAACCGTATGGTCCGCACCGGCACCCCGGTGCGGCGCGCCGCTTCGCCGATGCTCACCGCGTCGCGAATATCTGTGACGTAGGCCACTTGTACTGGAACCTCCACCCGGGTGGAGCTCCTACCGTACCGGAAGTGACCGAGCACAGGAGGTACGGAGAATGCGCACCGAGATCGTCGCCGAGGAACTGGTCTGGCGGGCGGTGGCCACCGAGCGGGCGACCCTGGCCGATATGTTGTCCGGGCTGAGCGAACAGCAGTGGGACCGGCAGTCGTGGTGTGCGGGCTGGCGGATCCGCGATGTCGTCGGGCATATCCTGCTCACCTCGCGGGCCGGACTCGGGCAGGTGCTGTGGGAATTGATCCGGGCCCGGGGGAGTCTCGATCGGATGAGTTTCGCGACCGCCGTCGAGTACGCGGACCGCCGATCCGCCGCGGCCCTCGTCGCCGAACTCCGCGCCGGCACCGACCTGCGGCACACTCCGGTCGGGACCACGGCTCTCGATCGTTTGATGGATCTGCTGGTGCACGGCCAGGACATCGCGGTCCCACTCGGGCTGCGACGGGAGATGCCGGTCGATGCCGCGCGGTGGTCCGCCGAACGGGTCCTGCGGATGGGCCGGCCGTTCCACGCCCGGCGGATTATCGCGGGACATCGCCTGATCGCCACCGATACGGCCTGGTCGGCCGGGACCGGCACGCCGGTCCGGGCGCCGATCGCCGAATTGCTGCTGGTGGCCACCGGACGGGTGCCGGTCACGGCGGCGGGCCGGGCGGAAACGTCCTGACCGGCGGTATCGCCGCGGGTTCGCGAATGCGGTCCGCGGGACCGGGCGTGCGACGTACGCTTCGGATCTGATCGACCCGAGATGTGGAGCCCGCCATGGCCAGTAGTGCACACCCGATATCTCGAGGAATGACCGCCGGCGATCAACTGGCGCGTCATGCCCGCAAGATCCCCGATACCGCGGCGCTGCGGTTCGCGGGTACCGCCCGTCGCTATCGAGAACTGAACGAGCGGGTATCCCGGTTGGCCAACGCCCTGCGGTCGCGCGGTGTCGGCGCCGGAGACCGGGTCGCGGTCCTGGGCCTGAACTCGATGGAGGTCGTGGAGACCTTCCTGGCCACCAACCGCCTCGGCGCGATCGGTGTCCCGATCAATTTCCGGCTGGTGGCCGGGGAGATCGCGTACCTGCTGGCGGACTCCGGGGCCATGGCGGCGATCGTCGACGCGGGATTCGCGAGCAGGCTGGCCGAGGCCCGCCGCGACGCACCGGACCTGCGGTTCTGTCTCGTGATCGGTGGTGGGGACGGCGAATACGGCGAGGACTACGAGACGGCCCTGCGTGCCGGGGACCCCGAATGCGCGGACTCGGCCGTGGACGATCGCGAACCGGCCTACATCATGTACACCTCGGGGACCACCGGCCGGCCCAAGGGCGCGGTGCTCACGCACGAAAACCTGATGCTGCACGCGTTCAGCGTCGCTGTACACCAGGGCGTATCCGGCGACGACCGGGTCGCGTTGAACGGTGCGCCGCTGTTCCATATCGCCGGTCTGTCGAGTTATCTGATGTGCCTGCTGCCCGGCGGGACGTTCGTGATCACCCCCTCCGGTGGTTTCGATCCGGCCGCCTCGGTGGAACTGCTCGCCCGTGAACGCGTATCCAGTTGCTTCTTCGTGCCGGCGCAGTGGCAGGCCATCTGCGCGCTCCCGAATATCGCGGACTACGACCTCTCCGCGCTCCGGCAGATCTCCTGGGGCGCGGCACCGGCGTCGACGACCCTGCTGCGCACGATGATCGAGACATTCCCGCAGGCCTCGGTGTCCACCGCCTTCGGCCAGTCCGAATGTAGCCCGGTCACCTGCACACTGCGCGGTGAGGATGCCATCCGCAAGATCGGTTCGGTGGGTACCCCGATATTGAACGTCGAGGTCAGAATCGTCGACGACGAGATGAACGATGTCGCGCCGGGGGCGGTCGGCGAGATCGTCTATCGGGGACCGACGGTGATGCGGGAGTACTGGAACAAACCGGTTGCGACGGCGGCCGCCTTCGCGGGCGGGTGGTTCCACTCCGGTGATCTGGTGCGTGCGGACGAGGACGGATATCTGTATGTCGTCGACCGTAAGAAGGACATGATCATCTCGGGCGGCGAGAACATCTACTGCGCCGAGGTGGAGAACGTACTGGCCGCGCATCCCGGAATCGCCGATATCGCCCTGATCGGGGTCCCGCACCCCAAGTGGGGCGAGACACCGCTCGCTGTGATCGTGCCGGCCGATCCCGCCGATCCGCCCACAGCGGCGGGGGTCGAGGCTTTCGCGCGGACCCGGCTGGCCGGTTACAAATGTCCGAGGGAGACCGTGGTGGTGGGCGAACTGCCGCGCAACGCCAGCGGCAAGGTGCTCAAAACCGAGCTGCGGGAAAAATATTCGTCGCCCGCGGTGGGGTAGCCGTTCGGCTCGCCCCCTCAGGTCGTGGTCTCGGTGACGGTGCCGAGCCGCACCGTGATCCGATAGGAGAACACGGCCATCGCGAAGAGGCCGGCCGCCACGGCCACGAGAGCACCGAAGCCCTCGGTCGCGAAATCGGCGAATGCGTTCAGGACGGTGAATATCAGCGCCGCGATACGCAGAGTCTGGAGTGGCCACAGCGCCTTCGTGCGGCGGTAACCGATGACGGCCGGTGCGGCGAGGAGCAGGGTGAGACAGGCGCTGACGAACAGAATCGCGCCGGCGATTCCCATCCGGTCGATATCGAGGCCGGTATCGGCGCGGTCCAGGTGCAACCCGCCCGCGATCAACTGGACTACGCCGGTGACGACACCGGCCGCCGAAGCGGCGACCAGTGACCAGCCGACCACCGGTACCCACCGCGGACTCCGGAAGAAGCCGGGCACCAGACGGGGCAGGAACTGCCGGACCGAATACAGCCGGTCCGCGCGGTGCCCAGCCGCGGCGAGCAGGAGCCGGACCCCCTGTACCGCTTCCGGATCGGCACCCCCGGCCTCGGCCCTGGCGAGCATGGTCCGGGCCGCCGCCCGACGGTGTGCGGGTAGACCGGTGGCGGTGCCGTTCGCCGCGATCGCGGCCGCGTTGGCCAGGTACTCGTCCACCGTGGGCGCCCGCACCACCCGGATCAGCCGGTTGGCGACGAGGATCACCAGTACGAGTACGTACATGATCTCGGCCGAGGGGCCGTAGAAGTAATCGTTGTCGGCGGTGACGAATTTGCCGACCTCGTCGAGGAACAGGCCGAATCCGATCCCGCCGATCACGACCGCGCAGGCGCGGGCGGCGGTACCGAGCGCCAGCCAACCGAGCAGGAGCGCGATCATCATGGCCGCACCGCCGTAGAGGGCGTGCGCGATATGTAGTGAGCCACCACCCACCTGGGGATAGTCGGTGATCGCGAGGTAGGCCCGCGTCACCAGGATGGTGGCGATCGCGATGACCAGGAAGGTTTCGGCGGCTGCGTTGCCGTAGGCGTTGCGGACGAATCTGGTGCGCCGCCGGGTCGTCCGGGCCGCGGGCGCGGTCATCGCCCGGTGCTCC
>JABFXT010000736.1 GCA_013361595.1 Nocardia sp.
TAGCGGTGGTTCCGCCGGTGCGGGCCGGGGTGGCCCGGTGGCCGGACGAGGCGGTTCCGCCGGCTCGCGGGCCGGTGGCCGGTCCGGTGGAAACGCGGCGCCACGTAAGAGCCAGAGCGCCCGGTCGGGTAGCGGTTCTCCGCAGCTGAACAATGCGAAACCGGCCCGCCACCAGCATGTCGAACCGGAGGGGACCGCCCACGAGAAGTTGCCCTGGGGTGAGGGCGAGCGTCTGCAGAAGGTGCTGGCCAAGGCCGGGGTGGCCTCGCGTCGCGCCGCCGAGGAGATGATCGAGCAGGGCCGGGTCGAGGTCGACGGCATCATCGTCCGCGAGCAGGGCCTGCGTATCGACCCCGAGAACGCGGTCGTGCGCGTGGACGGCACCCGCGTGGTGGTGCGCGAAGAATTGGTGCATCTGGTGCTGAACAAGCCCAAGGGCTGGCAGTCCACCATGTCCGACGATCTGGGCCGTCCCTGTATCGGCGATATCGTCGCCGAGCGGATCGCGGCGGGTCAGCGGCTGTTCCATGTGGGCCGGTTGGACGCCGATACCGAGGGACTGTTGCTGCTCACCAACGACGGCGATCTCGCCCATCGGCTGATGCATCCCTCCTACGAGGTGTCCAAGACCTATCTGGCGACCGTGCAGGGCGAAGTGCACCGTTCGATCGGCAAGATCCTGCGCGAGGGCGTGGAGCTCGACGACGGGCCGGCTTCGGTGGACCGTTTCCAGGTGCTGGAGGTCGACGCGGGACGTTCCCTGGTGAAGGTGGTGTTGCACGAGGGGCGCAAACATATCGTGCGGCGGCTGCTGGACGCGGTCGGGCATCCGGTCACCCGGCTCGTCCGCACCCATATAGGACCGGTGGTCCTGAACGATCAACGTCCGGGCACGCTGCGCGTGCTGGGGCGCGATGAAATCGGCAAACTCTACGAGGCGGTGTCTTTGTGAACGGTGTGGAAGCTCCGGCGGGGGTCGTCACGGATTCGGCCCGGGACCGGTCGCTGGTCGTCGCGATGGACGGTCCCTCTGGTACCGGGAAGTCCAGTGTGTCGCGCCGGCTGGCGGTACGGCTTTCGGCCCGCTACCTCGACACCGGCGCCATGTACCGGGTCGCCACCCTGCGGGTGCTGCGGGCCGGTATCGATCCGGCCGATGCCGCTGCCGTCACCGGGGTGGTCACCGATATGCCGTTGCGGATCGGCACCGACCCGGAGCGGGAACTGATCGAACTCGACGGTGACGATGTCCGTACCGAGATCCGCGGACCCGAGGTCACGGCGGCGGTTTCGGCGGTTTCGGCAGTGCCGGAGGTTCGCGAGCAACTGGTCGCGCTGCAGCGCGAGATCACGGTGAGCGCGGGCCGGATCGTGGTCGAGGGCCGCGATATCGGTACGACCGTGCTGCCCGACGCCGACGCCAAGATCTATCTGACGGCTTCCGCGCGGGCCCGTGCGCACCGGCGCAATCAGCAGAACATCGCCGAGGGCCGCGGTGACGACTACGCCGGGGTACTCGCCGACGTGGAGCGCCGCGATCGGCTCGACTCGACGCGTGCGGTATCGCCGCTGCGGCGGGCCGAGGACGCGGTACAGGTCGATACCAGTGACCTGACCATGGACGAAACCATCGAGGAGCTCTACCGCGAGGTCGGTCGGCAGCTGGAGCGGCCGCGGGATCGTCAGGTGGCCGGACGCCGGGGAGTCGCCGGATGAGCGGGGAGACAATGAGCGATGTACTCGCCGGCGACGGTGTGTGGAGCGACGAATCCGAGTGGGAGCTCACCGATCTCGACGGTGATCCCGAGGCCGCCGACCATGTTCCGATGCCCACACTGGCGGTGGTCGGCCGCCCGAACGTCGGGAAATCGACGTTGGTCAATCGCATCCTGGGCCGTCGTGAGGCAGTGGTCGAGGATGTGCCCGGGGTGACCCGGGACCGGGTCTCCTACGAGGCCAACTGGGCCGGCCGCCGCTTCTGGGTGCAGGACACCGGCGGCTGGGAACCGGATGCCAAGGGGTTGCAGCAGTCGGTGGCCCGACAGGCCGAACTGGCCATGAACACCGCCGACGCCATCGTGCTGGTGGTCGACGCGGTGGTCGGCGCGACCGCCACCGACGAGGCCGCGGTGAAGGTGCTGCGGCGGGCGAAGACCCCGGTCATCCTGGTCGCCAACAAGGTCGACGATCAGCGGTTGGAGGCCGACGCCTCCGCGCTGTGGTCGCTGGGCCTGGGCGAACCGCGGATGGTGTCCGCCGCGCACGGCCGCGGTACCGGCGATCTGCTCGACGATATCCTCGAGGTCCTGCCGGAGACACCGCGGGAAACCCTCGGGCCCGGTGGCGGGCCGCGGCGGGTGGCCCTGGTCGGTAAACCGAACGTCGGAAAATCGAGCCTGCTGAACAAGCTCAGCGGTGACGAGCGCTCGGTGGTGCACGATATCGCCGGCACCACCGTCGACCCGGTGGATTCGCTGGTCGAACTGGGCGGCAAGGTATGGCGTTTCGTCGATACCGCCGGGTTGCGGCGCAAGGTCGCCAATGCCAGCGGTACCGAGTTCTACGCCTCGCTGCGCACCAAATCGGCGCTGGAGGCCTCGGAGGTGGCGATCATGCTGATCGACGCCTCCCAGCCCGTCACCGAACAGGACCTGCGGGTGATCAGCCTGGTCGCCGATTCCGGGCGCGCGCTGGTGCTGGCGTTCAACAAATGGGATCTGGTGGACGAGGATCGCCGGTTGCAGCTCGACCGTGAGGTCGATCGCGACCTGGTGCGGGTGCCGTGGGCGCAGCGGGTCAATATCTCCGCCCAGACGGGCCGGGCGGTGCAGAAACTGGTACCCGCGATGGAGACCGCGCTCGAATCCTGGGACAAGCGTATTCCGACCGGCCGGTTGAACACCTGGTTGAAAGAGGTGATCGCCGCGACGCCGCCGCCGATGCGCGGTGGGCGGCTGCCGCGGGTGCTGTTCGCGACCCAGGCGACCACGAGGCCGCCGACCTTCGTCCTGTTCAGCACCGGTTTCCTGGAGGCCGGGTATCGCCGGTTCCTGGAGCGGCGGCTGCGCGAGGAGTTCGGGTTCGACGGTTCACCGGTCCGGATTTCGGTCCGGGTGCGGGAGAAGCGTCCCCGCAAGTGAAACCCGCGGTGCTCATCCGTCGGCACGGCGGGTGAGCACCGGGTCGGTCGATACCGCGTGGTCGCGGTCCGGAGTTCGGGCCGGGCCGCGCCGACTGGTGGTCCGTTCCCGACGAGGTGGCGGTGGCTGACCCGGAGTCCGGTGTGGACACCCTGCCCGAACCCGGCCGCCGATCGGAACCGCACGGTCCGTAGGCGCCCCGGCCCGCGGCGGACGTCAAGATCGCGGCGACCACCGGCCACGTGTCGTGCCGCGACAGCGCGGCGAAGTACGGTCCGGCGCAAAACATTTCGATTCCACAACGGGGCAACCGTACCCTACCCCGGATTACGGATCCGGCGCCGGTCCCCGGCCTGGTGTGGTCCGGTAGCGCCACTGTTCGCCATGCGCTCGACAGCACCGCTCGTATCTGGAGCGGAAGTGACGCCGCCGCGTCGGCGGCCGTGGCGGAATATGCTCCGGGACGGGTCCGCTCGCCGGCCGGGCGCCGCCGCCGGGCCCACCGGAGTGAGGAGATGCCATGATGCGATATCGCCGCCTTCGCCGCGGCCGCCGCGAATCGCAGGTAGCGGCATCGGAGAAGAGGTCGTGACGGCCGGCGGTCGTAGCGGCCGCCGCGGATCACGGGTACCGGCCGCGAAGAAGGGGGTGTGATGGCCAGCCGTCGTACTCGGGTGCTGTCGGTTTTCCTGCGGAATACGCGCAAACGCGGAATGGCCACCCCGGCGAAGGCCCGCGCGGCCATGGCCGAACCGCCCGGCACCCATGTCCCGCCGGCGCGGTTGCGCCGCCGGCACCGGGTCACCGACCGGCTCGTCGAGGGTTTCCCGTGCTACACCGTGACGCCCCGGACGGCACCGGAATCCGGGAAAGTGGTGATCTATCTGCACGGTGGCAGCTTCTTCCGGGAGATCAGCTGGTGGCACTGGCGGTTCATCGATCGGCTGGTGACCGCGGGACACCGGGTCGAGGTACCGATCTATCCGCTGGCGCCGCGCTACACCTATCGGGCGGCGCGGCCGTATCTGCTCGCGGTCTACCGGCAGGTGACCGGGGAGGTGGATTCCGGGCGGGTGGTCCTCGCCGGGGATTCGGCCGGCGGAACGCTGGCGCTGCTGCTCGCCCAGGCGCTACCCGGTGCGGGGCTGCCGGCTCCGGCGCGACTGATCCTGCTGGCGCCGTGTCTCGATATGCGGCTGTGCAATCCGGAGATCGACGACGTCGCGGACGCCGACCCCTGGCTGGCGCGACCCGGTCTGCTCGAGGCCGGCCGGGTCTGGGCCGGCGGCGATGATCTCGGGTTGCCGGAGCTCAGCCCGATCAACGGCTCGCTGGACGGGCTGCCGGCGACGGATCTCTTCGTCGGAACGCACGACATCCTGTATCCCGACGCCCGTCTGTTCGCCCAACACGCCGGAGCGAGAGTACGTTTCATCGAGGAGCCCGGAGCGTTCCATGTGTATCCGCTCGCTCCGGTCCCGGAGGCCGGGCCCGTGCTGAAATCGGTCTTGACCACTGTCGACGCGCTGTGATCACGGAAACGCGGCGCCGCCAGCGGAACTCGTGAACAGCCTGTGAACGTCCACGGAAATCGGTTGTTTCGACCGTGACGATGCATCGCGGAGCAAAGCGCGGTACCGTTCCCCGGCGTGACTACTTGTCTGCCATCGAAGCACCCGAGGCGGGAGCCGTAATGACTGTCGAACCGCCGATCGAGGACGATGTCACGCAACTGGCCCAGCGCGTCGAACATGCACGCGGCCGCCTGGCCTACCAGTTCGACCCCGCCCTCACCGAGGCGCTGTCGGAGACCGAGCTCAGCGCCGAACGCGATCTCGCCGAACGTATCCGCGAGCAGGAACGCGGGCAGCGGTGGAAGGAGATCCAAGCGGTCGCCTCGGCCAACGATCGGGCGAGGCAGACCACCGAGCAGATCGAGAAGGCGGATATGCGCGACCTCTTGCTCGCCCGTAAAGCCATCGCCGCTCAGCGCCGGGAGTCCAGTCCGCACGCCAAATTGGCTTCGCTGTACCGGCATCGGTCCTGGTCGTTGCGCGCGCTGGCCGGAGTGGTCGGTGCCGGGATGCTCTGGTCGGCCGTCAACGTGCAGCAGAACATCGCGCCCACCGGACCCACCGACCCCCTGTTCTGGTTCAGCTACCTGCTGGAAGCGATGATCAGTGCCTGCCTGATCATCATCATGATCGGCACGAACAAGGTGGCCGAGTGGGGGGTGGTCAACAACCGGAAGCAGACGGCGGCCGCCGAGATCGCTCTGCTCGCGCTGACGATCGGGCTGAACACCTACCCGTACCTGCGAGTGGGCGAATGGTACGACGCGGCCGTGCACGCGGTCGCGCCGGTGATGATCGGTGTCGCGCTGCTCATCCACGACGCGGCGAGCGCCCGCTACGGTATGGCGATCCTGCGGGCCACCGAACAGGTCCGGGTGTTGCCCGACCCCGCCGAGCACATCCGCAGCACGCTGCCCCGGGTGAGCGTGCGACTCGATACCGCCCGGGCGGTATCGACGATGC
>JABFXT010000174.1 GCA_013361595.1 Nocardia sp.
ATCGAGCGCCGGGGTGTGGAACCGGCTCGACTACCGGCCGCTCGAGGGCTTCGTCTATGACATCACGCCGTTCAATTTCACGGCGATCGCCGGCAATCTGCCCACCGCGCCCGCGTTGATGGGCAATACCGTGGTGTGGAAACCTTCGCCCACGCAGACCCTGGCCGCCTATTACACGATGAAACTGCTGGAGGCGGCCGGTCTGCCACCCGGCGTGATCAATATGGTCACCGGCGACGGGCGGGAACTCTCCGAGGTCGCCCTCGCCGATCCGCGTCTGGCCGGTATCCATTTCACCGGTTCCGGCGCGACCTTCCGATATCTGTGGAGCCAGGTGGGGGCCGGTATCGGCCGCTATCACGGGTACCCGCGGATCGTCGGGGAGACCGGGGGTAAGGATTTCATCGTCGCGCACCCCTCCGCCGATCCGGTCGCGTTGCGTACGGCCTTGATCCGCGGTGCCTATGAATATCAGGGCCAGAAATGTTCGGCCGCTTCGCGCGCCTATCTGCCGAGATCGCTGTGGCGGGAGATGGGCGAGGATTTCCTCGGGATCACCGAGAGTTTGAGCTACGGCGATATCGCGGATCTGTCGAACTTCGGTGGCGCGGTGATCGATCGCCGGGCCTACGACAAGTGTGTGCGCGCGATCGAACGGGCGCGGACCGTGGGTGTGGAGGTGCCGGTCGGCGGCACCTACGACGACAGCGAGGGCTGGTTCGTGCGGCCGACCGTACTGCTCGCCGACGATCCGCGCGACGAATCGTTCGCCACCGAGTACTTCGGCCCGATTCTGTCGGTACACGTGTACGACGACTCTCAGCCCGAGGCCTATCGGACCATCTTGACCGAAGTGGAGTCGGCTGCCCCCTACGCGCTGACCGGCGCGGTCTTCGCGCAGGACCGGGCGGCGGTGGAGGAGGCGGCCGCGGTGCTGCGCTTCGCGGCCGGCAATTTCTATGTGAACGACAAGCCCACCGGTGCGGTGGTGGGGCAGCAACCGTTCGGCGGGGCCCGTGCCTCGGGTACCGACGACAAAGCGGGTTCGCCGTTGAATCTGTTGCGCTGGGTGGCGCCGCGCACCCTCAAGGAAACCTTCGTCCCGCACACCGATCACCGCTATCCACATATGGAGCGGGAATGAACGGCCCGCACCGGTCCGGCGAGCGCGCGGCGGCGGTGCGCGGCCCCCACCGGGAGCTACGGTGAATCCGCTACGTCCGGCCATCCTCGCCGCGGCCGGGTCGGACCGGGTGAAACGCACCCTGACCACGAGTCCGGCCACTGCCGCGATGGTGCAGCGTTTCGTCCCCGGGGAAGCCCGATCGGATCTGGTCGCGGCAGCGGGCCGGCTGCTCATGAGCGGACGTGCGGTCAGTGTCGATTTCCTCGGTGAGAACACCACCGACCGGGCGCAGGCCGAGTCCGCGGTCGCCGAGTACGTGGCCTTGATCAACGATCTCGCGGCATTGCCCACCACCGAGGTGCCCGCGGGTGCGGCACCGCTCGAGGTGTCGGTCAAACTGTCCGCCCTGGGGCAGGCGCTCGGGCCCGACGGCCCGGCGATCGCGACCGAGAATCTGCGCACCCTGTGCACCAAGGCCGCCGAGGCCCGGGTGTGGGTCACCGTGGATGCCGAGGACCACACCACCACCGCCGCCACCCTTGCCGCGGCCCGGGAGGTCCGCGCCGATTTCCCCTGGCTGGGCACCGTGATCCAGGCGTATCTCCACCGCAGCGTGGACGATTGCCGCGATCTCGCCGACGCGGGCGCCCGGGTGCGCCTGTGCAAAGGCGCCTACCGGGAGCCGGAAACGGTGGCCTGCCGACGCCGGGTCGACATCGACCGCGCCTACTTGCGCTGTCTGCGGATCCTGATGCACGGCGCGGGCAGCCCCCTGGTGGCCTCTCATGATCCGGTGATGCTCGCGGCCGCGGCCGATCTCGCGACGATCACCGGCCGCCGCCCCGGCGACGTGGAATACCAGATGCTCTACGGAATTCGCGCCGACGAACAACTCCGCCTGGCCGACCGCGGCGATTTCGTCCGGGTGTATCTGCCCTACGGCCGCCAGTGGTACGGGTATCTCATGCGCAGGCTGGCAGAGAGACCCGCCAATCTGACGTTCTTCCTACGTGCCCTGGCGGGGCATTGAGCGAAGTCACACCAGCGGTTTGCCCTTGCGCATGCGGCGGCGCATATCCCACAGGTAGTAGTTCATCGGGAACTGGCGAAGGATCCGGGGCTGGAGTTTCAGTCCGAAGCCGATGATCCGCATGGTCCGGTCGAACCAGCGCTGGTTTCCTTCGGTCCAGGTGAGCAGCATTTTTTCGCGGATCTGCGGGGGGAGGCACCCGGTGACGACGAAGCGGTGGAACCTCGCCGAGACCCATTGGATCGGCGGCGCCACCATCTTCAGGTCGATGAGGTCGTTGAAGTAGGCGCGGGTGGTGTCGTCGATTTCCAGCGCGTCGAGGTTTTCTTCCCAGAACTGCCAGAACGCGGCTCGGTCGGGCGGCCACATCTCCGGCCGGACCTGGAGGGTGGTGCCGAGCCGGATGCTGTGTGCGTAGAAGGTGTCGGCGGTCGCTTCGTCCATCGGGCCCAGGACTTTTTCCAGAAGGTCGACGAAGCCGAAGTACAGGCAGGCCGCGACCCATAGTTGGAGTTTCGGGTCGAAGGCGTTGTATTTGACCGGGCTGGTGGGTTTGGTGCGGATGTGGCGGTGGGAGGTGTTGACCGCGAGCCGGTAGGCGTTGCGTTCTTCTTCGGTGCCGAGCATGGCGACGGCGAGGTAGGTGAGCGTGGTGCGGAGCCGTTTGAAGGGGTGCTCCATGACATTGCCGCTCTTGACGTCGCTCTCCATCACGCCGTAGGCGACCGGCCGCAGCCCCAGTTGCATGATGACGTTCGCGGTCCCGCCGAGGAAGGCGGTGATTCCGACGATGTGGTCGTTCACATCGAAGTTCGGCGCGTACAGCCGCTGAGGTTCGGGATCGTTCATCGGAGCGGGTTGGGGAGCGGTCATCGGTGACCTCTTTCCTTTGAGAAGATTATATGATAACCATCTCATTCTCTCGATCTTGCGTCAACCGCACCTGAAGTTGTGCGATGCTTATTACGTCATTGCATCGCCGAGCGCGGGAAGGTGCCGAGATGGGTGCGCTGGCTCAACTGTTGCCCCTGGTGCGATCGCCGCGCCGAGATCAGGATCAATCCGTGCTGGCCGCGGCCTTGCAGGCGTTCCTCGATTTCGGGATCAAACGCACGAGTATGGTCGAGGTCGCCCGGCGTGGCGGCCTCTCGCTGGCCACACTGTACCGGCGGTTCTCCAGCAAATCGGATCTGATCCAGGCGGTCGGTCTGGCGCAGACCCGCGATTTCATCGAAGGTGTCGATGCCGCGGTCCAGCAGCAGATCGAGCGCGACGCCGGTGCCGAGGACCAGATCGTGGAACTGTTCGTCGCGTTCCTCGCCGGTCTGCGCGGTAACGAACTGCTCGACCGGCTGCTCGACACCGAACCGGAGATCGTGCTGCCCTACCTGACCACCAAGGGTGCCCCGGTCATCGAATTGGGGCGTGATTACGTCGCCGAATTCATCACTCGCCTGCAGGGTGAAGGCAAATTGCCGGCCTACGATCCGCTGCCGCTGGCCGAGATGATCGCGCGGACCGCGCTCTCGTTGGCGCTGACTCCGCAAACGGTCATCCCGCTGACCGACGATATCGCCGTGCGTAGATACGCGCGCGATCATGTGGCCGTCTCGTTCCGGGTGCCGGGCCAGGTAGCCGATTCCTGAAATTCGAACAGAGTCGTTTTCATATTTGCGAATTCGGCTCAGACGAGTTTCTTTCCGAACCGGCGGCGGATCCGGAAATCGAACAGATACGCGTTGATCGGAAAGCTCCGCAGCGGTACCGGTAGCGCCGCCGATACCCGGCCCAGACCGCGCAGGAGCCGATCGAACCGGCGTTCGTCGTCCGCCGACCAGGCCATCCCCATTTCCGCGCGTAGATGCGACGGCAGCAGGCCCGCGGTGACCCACCGGTTGAAACGGCCGCCGAGAAGCTGGACCGGGCGGGGGAACATCTTCAAGTCCACGATCTCGTTCAGCATGTCCCGGACCGGCGGATCGATCCTGGTCGCGGCGAGGTTCTCGGTCCAGTATCGGTCGAAGGCCGCCTGATTCGCGGGCCACGATTCCGGTGGTACCTGCAGGGTCGTACCCAAGCGCGCGGAATGGCGGTAGATCGTCTCCTCGAGGTCGGGCTCGGGCCGGCCGCGCATACGTTCCCGGATATCGCGGGCGCCCCAGTACAGGCACGCGGCCACCCACAGCTGTAGATCCCGGTCGAAGGCGTTGTACCGCACCGGACTCCGGTCGGTCGAGCGGACTCGGCGATGCGAGGTGTCGACGGCTTTGCGGTAGGCGGTGCGTTCCGCGGGGCTGCCGAGGAGGGCGACCGCCAGATAGGTGAGGGTGGTGCGTGTGCGCTTGACCGGGTGCAGGGTCAGTTTGCCGCTGTCGACCGGGCTTTCCAGCACTCCGTAGCCCACGCCGGGTGCGGCGAGTTGCATGATGACATTGGCGGCGGCGCCGAGTACCGCGGCTCCGTCGATATAGGGGCGGAAATCGAATTCCTCGTCCCGCGCCACTCCGGCGGAGTCGGCCGGTTCGTCGGCGGAACCGGGTGCGGGTGGCTCCGCGGAGGGAGAGCTGGTCATGGAAACAACCGTTTCGAGTGCTCGAGAAAGCTGACGCTTCACCCTCTCGCCGTAGCGTATATGTGTCAAGTAGCGCCGAAAATACTTCGGTTTCGTGCTGATTTCTGGATCTTCGTGATACGGGAAATTTGAATCGTTCGAATTTCACTGACTGGTGCGGAATGGGCGCGAAATGAAAAATCACCGGTCCGGCCGGGGGTATTTCCCGAACCGATCCGGGCAGGTGCCGGATCCCGCTATCGGGCCGGGGCAGTAGTTTGGGCGCATGTCCTACGGCCACCGTCTGCTCAGCTCACTCGATCCCCTCGCCGTCGCCGCGGGCGCCGATATCCCGGACGCCGTGACCGTCGACGGTGTGACGCTGTCCCGCAGTGACCTACTCGGTGCCGCCACCTCGGTGGCCGAACGCGTCGCGCGGGCCGAACGGGTGGCCGTGCTGGCCCGGCCGACCGCGGCGACGGTGCTCGCCGTGGTCGGATGTCTCATCGCGGGTGTGACCGTGGTGCCGGTGCCACCCGATTCCGGAACGGCCGAACTCGACCATCTGCTCGCCGACTCCGGCGCTCAGGCCTGGTTGGGCGAAGCGCCGGAAGGCACCTCGCTACCGGTGGTCCCGGTCCGGTTGCACGCCCGCTCCTGGCATACCTACCCCGAACCCGATCCGGCCGCCCCGGCCTTCGTGCTCTACACCTCCGGAACCACCGGTGCTCCCAAAGGGGTGGTGCTGAGTCGCCGGGCCATAGCCGCGGGACTCGACGCGCTGGCCGGCGCGTGGGCCTGGACCGCGGACGATGTGCTGGTCCACGGCCTGCCGCTGTTCCATGTGCACGGGCTGATCCTGGGCCTGCTCGGACCGTTGCGGGTCGGCAGCCCGCTCGTGCACACCGGAAAGCCGACCCCCGCGAACTATGCGGCGGCCCCGGGCACCATGTACTTCGGCGTGCCG
>JABFXT010000837.1 GCA_013361595.1 Nocardia sp.
CCCCTGCCGGTGCAGTGAATACAACTGATCGGCCAGATCGTGCGGCAACAGCGCCCGGGAGAGATCGCGTGCGAGCAGGTATTCCGAATCGGCTGTGGCGAGAGCGGCGGTGGTGAGCGAACGTTCCAGGCCGCCGGGGATATTGGGGTCCGGGAGCGCGGCCGCGAGTTCACCTACCACTCTGTCGATCTCGGTACCGGGTAACGCGGTGACGCCCGATGCCGGGTCGTCTCCGAGCCAGCGCCACGAGACATACACATCCCCCGCGTCGGCCATCCGCACCAGTACGGTCGGCCGATCGGTCCGCACCGGTCCCCGCTCGCTCATACCGTGATCACCCGGTCCTCGCGGACGCGCTGCCCGTAGCGCTGTTCGGCGGCCGCGATGTAATCGCCGAGCGCGATACGCGGACCGGGCGATACGGCCAGCCGCGGCGGCGGTGATACCGGAAGACCGGCCGACGCCGCGACCCGCGCGAGTGCGGCGCCGAGATACAGCGGGCCCGGTGCCGGTTCGGCACCGGGCGGCTGCGCGGAACTGTCCAGCGGGAACTGTGGACGCTCCACCCGGTCACCGGAGGCGGTATCCAATGTGGTCCCGGCGCATTGAGTTTCGATGAGATCGGCGAGCAACTGACCGTCCTGGCACAGGTAGGCGAATCGGAACGCCAGCCGGACAGCGGGATCGGCGACCTCCCGGTTCCACTGATCGCGCTGATGGCCACTCGGCAGGGTGTAGCGCACCGCGTCGATAGCGATCGCGGAGGGTACCGCCAGCGCACGGCCCAGCGCCAGCAGTTCGGCGGGCGGGGAATCCATATGGTCGACCACCATCTGCACCAGTACCGCGTGCCAGTAGTCGAGCTGAGCGCACTGGAGGCCGAGCCCGCGTTCGGCGTAGACGGTGAACGCCGCGTCGAGCAGCTGCTGCCCCTCGCCGACCGCGCCCCGCGCATAGGCGACGGTGGCGAGGCGGCACTGCACCGAAGCGGAGTCCAGGACCGCACCCGAACTCCGGAAACAGTCCAGGCTGCGCCCGTACCATTCCTCGGCCCGGTCGACCTCGCCGCGGCATTCGGCCAGGTAACCGCGGATCTTCCAGCCGACGCCGGCCCGATAACCGAGTCCGGCTCGTTCGTAGTACTCCTGGCTGGCCAGCACCAGTTGCTCCGCCTCGTCGAGCCGTTGGAGACGGCTGAAGAGCTGGGCCAGATTCTGCTGCGTATCGGCGAGGGCGTTATGGTCTCCCGCCGCGGTGAACGCCGCCAACGCCTGCTGGGCGAAATCGATGCCGAGCTCGCGGCGACCGGTCTCGAAATAGGCACCGGCCAGGTTCATCAGCGGATGCCCGATGAGATGTGGGGCGAAACGCATTGCCGCGTCCAGGGATTCGGTGGCGATATCGACGACGCGGTTCCACTGACTGCGGTGGGTCGCCACTGCAGTGAGCGACAGCAGGCACGTTACCCGCAGCACACCCAGATCCTCGCCGTCGGCGAGCAGGTCCCGCGCCTTCTCCAGCGCCGATTGCGCGTCGTCGAGCGCACCGAGATGCTGCAGCGCCTGCGAATAGTTGATCAGTGTGGAGGCCGTTTTCTCGACGGCGTCCGCCGGGATCTGGCCCAGCGCGGACCGATACCGGGTCGCCGCGCCCTGATGGTCGCCGAGTTCGTCGTACATACTCGCGGCATTGATCAGGGCGCTGGTGCGGACGCCACCGGTGGTGGTCGCCACCGCGTGTTCGAAAATCCGCAGCGCCGCCGCGATATCCCCGCGCTGGTACGCGGCCGCGCCCTCGTAGAGCAGTTCCAGCCCGGGCGGATCTTGTTCGCTCATCTCAAAAATCCGACTCCGATTCGGCGGCCGCGACCTCGGCACGCAGGGGGGTGATATCGACGGGGCCCGCCGCGGTTTCGCCGGCGGCCGCGGAACCGGTGTGCCCGGCGCGGCGTAGCCGGGCGTGAGCCAGTTCCCTGATCAGACCGCGCTGCCGGATATCGCCTGCGGGGTCGATCCGGTGCCGGTTATCCGGCGCCGCGGGATCGGCCGGTGATCCGGCGGCGTCCGGCGCGGCTGGCCCCACGCCCGGGACGTAGATCTCGATACCGGAGACCGTCCCGGTGATATCGGCCATCACCGCCGACCAGGTATCGCCGTTCAACGCCAATGCGGCGGCCCGGATCCCGGCCGCTGTCCGGACCAGCGCCCGAGGTCGCAGATGCGCCGGCGGATCCGCGCGCAGTCCCGGCGCGGCGACCACCCGCACCCGGAGAGTGCTGCCGCCCGAGACCCGGACGAGTTCCCAGGACACCGCCCGTTCGGAAGCGTCGACGATACCGGGAGGGCAATGCCGCCAATCCCATCCGGCACTGCCTCTTTCGAGGACGAGGGCGGTATCGGCGACGCCGGGCGGCCCGCCTGCCGCCAGCGCGTAGTCGGTGGCCCGGGCGGGTTCGGGATCCGCGAGAACCACCGGGTCGGTGGCGGCCTCCGGTGCGTCGGCACCGTCGACGATGCTCTCACAGAATTCGCTCAACTCCGCTGTCTCACGGTCCAGTTCGGTCGGATCGAGCGCGGGAATACCGTCCACGGTCGACGCGGGCCACCAGCGTGCCGCCCAGTGCGCGTAGCCGAGCCGGCGCACCGCGGCTGCCAGCTCCGGCCGTTCGGGACGGGTGGGCAGTTCGACCGGATCGGTGTACTCGTCGACGGCCACCGCGACCTCGGCGCCGTAGAGCGCCCACAGCCACTCCTGGGCGGTATCGAGGTCGTGCAGGATCGCCGCCGGAACAGGCCGGCCCGCCAGCAGACTCCAGCTCAGCAGGCCGCCGCCGACTTCCAGGACAGCGGTGTCCAGTCCCGGGACCGCCGCCGGATCGGGCGAGCCGCCCGGCGCGATACTCCAGCGGCCGGGTCCGAGCAGCCGGATGCGCACAGTGTCGACCATCAGACCGCCCTCGGTTCGGCCGTTTCCGGCTCCGGTACCGTCCGTGCGCTCAACGCCTTCCGGACCCGGGTGCGATGATCGAGCGCCACCGAACGTGCCACCCCGTCCAGCAGATCCCACAACTCGTCGAGTTCGGTGACCGGTATCGCCCGGACATCTCGCCCGTGCAACCGCACCCACAGCCGCCGCAGGTACGGGCGCCACGGCGTGCGCAGTTCGGCGGCGATGACGGCGAGCGGATCACGGTCGCCGGGCAGCGGATGGATCGCCAGCCGGCGCGCCTGCAACACATAGGCCTCCCGTTGCCACCTGCTGTTCACCAGTTGCTGGGCCGCCGACTCGGCGGTGGCCCCCGCAATGTCCCGCGTCTCCGGTGGCGTGATCGGCGCCAGCCCGAGCGCCAGCTCCACCCCGGCCGCCGCGGTGAGGCGCAGCGATTCACCGAGCAGTGCCCACGGCGCGCAACTGCGGGCGATCTCGGTGGTGACCAGGTCCGGAATCGGTGGCAGCTCGGCTCGTTCGGTGGAGACCTGTAACACCGTGAAAACCCGCTCGTGGATGGTTCGGTCGAACGGCAGGCCGAGGCCGGCGGTGGACGCCGACGCACCCACCGCCGGACGGCGCGGCGCCGGATGGACCGTCAGTCCCAGCTCGTGGGCGCGCCCGAGCTCGGCGGACGAGCCGGGGGGCGCGCAGCGCCACAGCTCGATTCCCGTATGTGTGCCCACATTCTTCGCGACCAGTTCCCCGAGCAACCGGCGCCCGGTGTCGGTATCGGTTCCGGTGCGGGTCGCGACCGCGTGTTCCAGTAGTTGCCGTAGTGCCCCGGTGTACTCGACCGGTGCCGCGGGCGGCGCCGGGCGGCGGCCCCAGGCAGTGCCGATCAGATCATCGAGCAGCGCCGTCCGCGCGGAATCGGTGAGATGGTCCTTGAGCGCCTGCGTGGTACGCCCGGCCGTGAAGCCGTGGATCTCGCGCAGTACCGACTCGGCGCGGACCCGGTCCCGGTCCGGATCGGGGTGGCCCCGGGTGACGGCCAGTTCGAAACAACGCTGGAAGTAGAGATCCTGAGCGGTGCCCTCGGTGATCCGCAACCGGCGGCGGACCTGTTTGAGCAGGGTGAACCAGGCGGCGGTCGCCCGCAGCGCGTCGGCCTGGGCACAGACCCGGGCGGCGAGCAGTGTCGCGCCGTCGGGGGTCAGCACCGCGCCCCCGCAGCTCGGATACTGCACCGGCCGGATGACCAGCGGATCGAGGATCGATTTGACGGTCCGGCGCAGCGGCCCGCCCCCGGGTCCGCTCAACGCCTCGACACCCCCGAGACCGCGCCACACCTCATCGAGCACCATGGCCCGCGGTCGTCGCATGAGCCCAGGTTATCGGAGTAGTGCCCCGGTGGCGCTGCCGAAAGTTGGGATCGGTAGGGGCGCGCCGATTCCTACTTTTCTCGTAACGGCCACGAACACCGGGCCGGAACACCGAGAGAACAGGAACCACCATGAACGCCACGATCTTCCGCCTCGGCGCCGTCGCCCTCGCCGCCTCCGCCACTCTGCTGCTGTCCGCCTGCGGTGACGATACGAGCACCACCGCGGCACCGGCGGGCCCGAATACCTCGACCGCGGCGGGCGACACCGCCACCGGCGGCGGCGCATCGGCTGCCACGGTCGACGGTAAGGCGCTGGAGGCGAATTTCGAGACCACCTGCGCCAAGCAGGGCAACACCCTGGCGCTGGCGCTGACCGATACCGCCAATGTCCGGTACGGCCAGCTGAGCGTCAGCGCCAGCATCGTCGACGACACCACCGTGCAGGCGGTGGCCATCGCGGGCAGTCAGGGCGGTTCGAACGGAATGCCCTACGCGGTCGGTTACGGCAACGGCCAGCCCGGCGGTTCCGCCCGGCTGACCAAGGACGGCGACACCTACACGGTGACCGGCAAAGGCATCGGCGCGCCCGATATGGCCGACCCGCTCGCCGGACCCGCCGAGGCGGCCTTCGAGATCACCTTCGCCTGCTCGACTGTCGTCGGCGGCTGATCGCGGGCCGGGCATCCGGCTCCTCGTCGCACCGCACGCTCGGTTTCCGCCGAACGTCCGGCGCGACGAGGTGGCCAGGTATCCGGACCACAACCTTCAGGAGAAATCATGATCCGCACCCTGCGTCTCACCGCCCTCGCCGGCGCGGCCCTCGCCGTGGGCTTCTATCTCTGGCACGGCCTGACCTACCAGGCAGACAGCGTCTACGAACCCGCCGAACTGGCCTGGCTCAACGGTTTCCTGGCTCTGCCGATCATCGCGCTCAGCCTGGTCGTCACTGTTTTCGCCTTCACCGGCACGGGGATCGTCACGGCGCTGACCGGTCGCAACACCGGTGATTTCCGCTATGCCCCACTGGGTCTGGGGACCGTGCGGTCGTTCACCCACACCGGCGTCACCCTGAACGACCAGCCGCAGATCCGGATCGAGTTCGGTGTCGAAGGCGCGCAGGGCGAACGGTTCGACGCGGTCGCGAAAACGGTTGTGCCGCTGACCGAACTCGCCCTGCTGGCACCAGGTGTGGTTCTGCCGGTGCGCTACCGGCCGGACCGCCCGGGTGTCGTCGAACTGGATCTGTCCGGTGACACCGCCGCGGCGCAGCGGGTGATGAACGAATCGCTGATCCGGAAGGGTTTCACGACAAAGGAAAAGGTGGATATCGCCGCACGTGGTATTGCGGCCC
>JABFXT010000540.1 GCA_013361595.1 Nocardia sp.
GACCGGTCGGCGAGGTCGTCGGACAGGGGGAGATGTCCGAAGAGCGCCCGACAGTAGATCGGCGCGGCCACCGCGTCCAGGACGAACTCGATATCGGCGGCCGCGTCCAGCTCACCGCGCGCGATCGCCGACCGCAGGGCACGTGCCGTACTGTCCCGGCGCGGGCCGAATACGGTGGACCACAGTTGTTCACGCAGCTCCGGGTCGGCGGCGAGATCGGCGACCAGGGCGGGGAGCACCCGGCCCAGCGAGGTGTCGCGCAGTGCGGCGGCGAGTTCCCGCATCGAGCGCACCAGGTCCGCGCGCAGATCGCCGGTATCGGGTGTGGGTTCGAGCCCGAGCAGATCGGCGACCACCGCGACGACCAGATGTCGTTTGGAGGGCCAGCGCCGGTAGATCGCCGGGCGATGGATACCGGCGGTGGCGGCGACCTGTCCGATGGTCAGCCCCGCGTATCCCTCGGTGTCGAGCAGGTTCCGCGCGGCGCTCAGTACCGCGCTGTCGATCCGCTCGTCTCTGACGCGGCCCGCCATCAGAACACCGGCCGCGGGACGAGCACGACCTGCCAGCCGTCGGGGTCGGGGAAGGCGATGGCCCCGTGCGCGGCCCAGTACGGGTTCTCGGTGGGGACCGGTTCGGCCCCGAATTCGCCCAGGCGCTCCACGGTCTCGAACATTCGTTCCGCGGATTCGAAATACAGTACGAGCAGGTTTTCCTTGGTCGGCGCGTCACCGGGGCTGCCGTCCGCATGGGTGGTGAATTCGAGGTGGTAGCCGGTGCCCGGAAGACCGAGCATCACCCCGTCGTATCCGGCGTGGTTGTCGAACCGGTGCAATTCGCGCAGGCCCAACCCCTCGACGTAGAACCGGATCACGTCGTCGAGCCGGTCGGTGGGACGGGCAAATCTGACCTGGGCCACGCCCAGGTTCGCGGGCCAATCGGTTTCGGTGGTCATACGCTAACAGTACAGTACGTACCGTATCGAATTCTGGGACCCCGCTCGACGGGTGTGACGGGTGGTTTCCGGGTGACCCCGGTCGGTCGAACATCCGGTCCGGACCTATGAAAAGTCAAAGCCTGCCGACTTTTTCGATATCCCGCCGCCGAGCACGGAGAATTCGAATCCGGCACGGGTGGGCCGGACAATCGATCGAAGCGCTCCAATTCCATCGCCCCGCCCGGCGTGGTATATCTCTGCTGCGGCGTCCGGCCGGGCCCCGTCGAGTTCCGTCGAAGAAGAGTGTGCGCGTGTCCAACCCAACCGAACCCACTCGCGGGCCGATCCCGCGCCCCAATTCGCTGGCGACCGGTGCCGGGCCCGGTAAGAGTGCCCGCGGCGCCGAGCGTGGGGTAATGCTCGTATCGGGAGCGGGTGTCGCGCTGGCCGTAATCGGCCTGGTGGTCTCGCTACTCGTCGGTTCGGGCTCAACGGAAGCGGAATCCGATACAGCACAAGAGGTTACGTCGACCGAAAGCCCGGCCCTCCCGGCCGCCCCGGCCCCGTCGCCCGCCGCCCCGCTGCCCAAGCAGTACCTGGCGGACATGTCACCCACCAGTGGCACGGCGTATACCGGGACCATGCCGGTCAACGGCGGGTCCTATCCGCATTCGATCTATCAGCAGTTCAGCGGTTGCGATACCGAGGTGAGTCACACCTACAACCTGAATCGCGAATGGTCGCGGTTCACTTCGACAATCGGTATCGCCGAGGGCGGCAATTCCCAATCGGTACTCCAGTTCGAACTGATCGCCGACGGAAAATCGATCTATTCCTCCGGCAACGTTCCGGTGGGGCAATCACCGTCGGTGGATGTGTCGGTGGCGGGTGTGCAGAACCTGACGATCAGTTTCTTGTTCGTGGGCGGCAATTTGGAGCGTTGCAGCCAGGCGGGTAACGGCGTCTGGGGAGAAGCCGGGCTCACGAAGTAGTACTTCCGGGCGGCCCGGGCGGGCGACCGTACGCTCAGGTCGCGAGAAAGGTTCGGACGGCCTCGGCGCCGGAGCGCGGATTGTCGCCGACGGTGACATCGAGCGATGGGTAATGCGCACGCACCGCCGTGGCGATCCGGTTCAGCCGGTCGCCGACCAGCGCGGAGCATCGTCGTACCGGGGCCCAGCGGGTGCCCGGCGCATCTCGGCGCGGGGTCGCGTAGCGATCGGGGGAGGCGCGGGAGAGTCGGGGGTGGCGTGCTCATCCCCGTGATCACGTCGTCACGGTGGCCGGGCGCTCGTCCGCAGACGCGACGCTGGGCACTCAGCAGTGGCCTGCGGGTCGCCGAACTGGACCTGCCGCCGGGCGAGGTGCTCGATCAGATCGTCCGGCCGCGTGCACATACCGATCAAATCGCAGCCGATTTCGGGGCCACGTTCGAGCGAACGCTGTGGCCCCGCATCCGGGCCGGCAGCGCTGAGACCGATCAACTCGACCGGACTCGCGCCCTGTTGCAGGAGCTGACCAGCTTGGCCGAGGGAGTGGTCGTCAGCGTATTGCGTGAATCGGTCCGACACCTCGCCGAACAATTCGTCGAACGACACGAACTACTGCCCGTTGACGGCGAACGGCCCGAGTGGCTGGACCACTCGATCCCGGTACTCAACGAGCGCCTGCTCGAATCCCGTGACGACAACAGCGACGACGTGGACCAATTTCTCGCCGCCGATCATACCCAGGAGCAGTGATGAACTCGCACCCCAGCCCCCAAATGACAAGAGCTGTGCAAGAACTCGGTGAACGAGCGCCGCTGGATGAGGCGGGTGCATGCAGGGACATCGCGACATCGGCCGGGACCTGGTTGCTGTACTGCTGGCACCTGATTGCGGGCGCCCTGGCCGGGCTCGCCGTGTTCGTCCTCTGGGTGCTTGCGCTGGCCGGAGTGCTGTACTTCTGGGCCATCCCTGTGGGAGCGATCCTCGCGCTGGCAATCTGGGCAGTGACCGCGACCATCAGCACCATACGCATGCGCCGCCGAGGGCGGAACGCCACGAGGATTCGATTCTTGGTCGGGTTCGGTATTATCCCCTGCTACATCGGCATTGTGGCAATCATCAGCGCATGCCTCGACGGGTGGGGCAATCCCATCATCGGCTGATCCCGCGCACGCCGCGCAGGGGTCAGAAGAGGGTGTCGCGTACTCGCAGCGGCCGGTAGCCGGTCGGGCCGAGCGCGGCGAGTTCGCCCTCGATCTCGACTTCGATCGTGCCGAAGAAGTTGATGTTGGTGCTGTGGGCCGGGGAGATGTGGGCCAGGATCTCGTCATCGACAGGGCGCCCGGACCGGCGCATCTGTTCGATCCGAGCCCGCCACCTCGCCGACCAGTCCGTGCAGCGGGCCCGCGTGCGGGAACCGGGCCTCGGCATCGCCGCGCGGGCCCGGTCGGTACAGGGTGATGCGGCCCAGGTCCCGGATCCGCGGGGACAGCTGCATCCCGAACGGGTCGAACAACCCGAAGTTGACCAGGGTGACCCCGTGGGTATCGGTGGCGTGCTCGGTGATCGGCAGGTCGGTGGCATCACCGAGGATCTCGTCGAGCACGCGGGCGTGGGTGGAGCAGTCCAGGTAGCCGGTGCGTTTGTCCAGCTCGATCGACAGCGACACGATCGGGGCGAAGGGCAGCATTTCGGTCAGCTCGGCCTCGAGCGAGATCGCCGCGGCCGGAACGTCCTCGGCGGTCAACCGGGAGATGATCAGATCCCCGGACTCGCCGTCCACCGGAACAACTCCTCACGACCGATCTCCGGGAACTCCCGCAGACGCGCCAACTCCTCATCCGCGAACACCCGCGTCGCCACGAAACCGGCCTCCCATACCAACCAACCGCGTTGGAAGCCGACCCAACCAGTAACCTGCCTCCACCGCAGACCGAGCTCGCCCTCACCGGCGGTCAGCTGCGGCAACGCCATATCCGTTGGTTTTTCGGCGGTTACCACCCGGAACTCCGGGATCTCCGCCTGTCGCACACCACCGGTGGTGACACCGGTATGCCCACGACCGTGCGTGTCGGCCGTATTTCGGGGCCGATCGGACGTAACCATCATGTTTCTTCCCCAGCTGTGACTCTTCCCTGTGTCACCACCCTGTGTTAGAACTCATGTCAGTTGTCATACAAATTGGAGGCACCGTGGAGGCAGCCCTGCTGATCACCGACGTCGACGTCGTCGACGAGACCGGTGTGCGAACCGCCGACGTCGCCGTGGAAGGCGGCCGCATCGCCGCGGTCGGACCACGGCTACCCGTCGAATCCGCGGGGGAACGCATCGACGGGACCGGCCGGTTGCTGCTACCCGGGTTCGTGGATCTGCACGCGCATTCCGCGCTGCGTCCCTTCGACGACCCGCTGCTGACACCGAAGATCGCCCAGGGTTTCACGACCGAACTGATCTGCCCGGACGGTCTCGGGCCCGCGCCGGTGACCGATACGACGCTGGACAGCCGGCGGCAGTACCTCAGGGGCCTCGAGCCGAGTGTGGCCGCGCCCTGGAACTGGCGGGGCACGGACCAATATCTGCGCGCGCTGGCGGGAGCCCGCCCGGCCGCCAATATGGTCGCCTGTGTTCCGCACAGCGCGGTTCGCGAAACTGTCATGGGTAATGCCGATCGGCGCCCGGACCGGCGCGAGATGGCGGCGATGCGGAATCTCGTGGCGGAGTCGCTGGCCGCCGGCTGCCGGGCGGTGTCGTTCGGCCTGATCTACGCACCGGGCCTCTACGCGGACACCGCCGAGCTGATCGGTATCGCCGAGACCGCGGCGAAGTTCGACGTCCCGCTGGTACCGCATGTGCGCAACGAGGCGGCGGGGGTACTCGATTCGATCGCGGAATTCGTCCGGGTCGCCGAGCTCACCGGGGCGGCGCTGCATATCTCGCACGTCAAACTCGTCGGAGTACCGGAACTACTCGCCGACCTGATCGATCTGCTCAGCTCGGCCCGGGACCGGATCCGGCTCACGTTCGACCAGTATCCGTACGGCGCCGGAAGCACGTTGCTCAGCGCACTACTACCGCCCTACGCCTTCGACGGCGGTCCGGCCGCCACACTCGAGCGGTTGCGCCATCCCGCCGAACGGGAACGGATGGGCCGCGATATCCACCGGGGCCTCCCGAACTGGGAGAACCTCTTCGGCGCCTGTGGGCCGGACAACGTCGTGATCACCCAGGCCGCCGCCCCGCGAAGCGGCGATATGGGCAAAACGGTCGCGCGGATCGCCGAAGAGACCGGCACGGACCCAGCGTTCGCGGTGCTGGATCTACTGTCCGATACCGATCTCGACGCCGCCATGATCGATCACTACTCGGCCGAGACCGTGGTCCAGGAGATCTTCGTCCGGTCCGGTGCGATGGTCGGCTCCGACGGGGTCTTCAATCCGCATCCACATCCGCGGCTCTACGGTACGGCCCCCAGAGTGCTGGGCCGATTCGCGCTGCGGGAGCGGCTGATCACGCTGCCCGACGCGGTGCACCGGCTCTCGACGGGCCCGGCCCGGTTACTGGGCCTCGACGATCGCGGCGCGATCGCCGCGGGGCTGCGCGCCGATCTGGTGCTGATCGACCCGCGGCGATACGTGGACACGGCGACCTACGCCGATCCGCATCGCACCCCCGACGGCGTGGAACTCGTGACAGTCGGTGGGACGGCGGTATGGCGAACGGGCGCGCCC